>DASVDQ010000083.1 GCA_036381035.1 Trueperaceae bacterium
GGTCGCTGGTTCGAGTCCAGCAGGGCCCACCACTGCTTGCTGACAGGTGAGCGTCGCTCCGACTACGCACCCGTCGACGCCATCCGCGTGTACGCGGGCGCAGCGGAGGGCGCGGAGAGCTGCAAGGCCGTGGGTCGCGCCGCCCGTGGCCGAGCCGACACGGCCCAGGAACGAAGCCCAGAGACCTCAGCCGCGCCCCCCACCCTCGAGGTGCCGCTTGAGCGTCTCCAGGTTGGCTGCCATGCCCCGCTTGAAGAACGGGCCTGCCAGCGGCGCCAGCAGGGCGGCCGGACCCGTCAGGCCCTCGCCGGTGATCTCTCCCTCGAGCGTCAAGCGCGTCCCGCCGCCGGCCGGCGCGAGCAGGTAGCGGTAGGTGAAGGGCGTCGGACCGCTGAGGCTGCGGAGCGTCACGCGCTCGTTCGTCTCGAGCTCGCTGACCTCCACCTCGTTCTCGACCCGGCCCTGCGGCAGGTGCCTGACCATCTCGTACCTGGTGCCTGCGCGCACGGGGCCGGGCGTGAGCTTGCGAACCGCCTGCACCGCCTCGTACCAGACCGGCGTGTTCTCGCTGTCGGCGAGGAAGGAGAAGACGTCCTGCACCCTCCTACCGATGTCGAGGCTCAGCACGAACGTGCCCATCCCCAAGCCTCCTTTCGAGGGGAACGTGTCCGTCCCCGGAGTCTAGACCCCGGGGACGGAAAGGCGTTCCAGGAGGCGATGGCGGGCGGTCGATGAGGACGTACAGCGCGATCGGCTCGCAGCGCCCGAACGGTCGCCGCCAAGCTCGACCCAAGGCTCGAGGCGCGTCGCTACAGCCTGGCGTCCGCACGGGCGGTCTCGCGCTCGCGCGCGTAGACGTCGCTCTCGTCGCGGATGAACGCGAGCAGGTCGGCGTTGACCCGGTCCTGGTGCGTGGTCGGGATCCCGTGCGGGGCGGCGGGGTAGTAGATCTCCCTCACGTCCGGAATGAGGCGCGCCGACTTCCTCGCCGTGATGTCGATGGGAACGACCTGGTCGTCCTCGCCGTGGATCAGCAGCGTCGGCACGTCGAACCTCCTCAGGTCCTCCGTGAAGTCGGTGGCGGACAGGGCGTCGATGCACTCGTACACGTTCTTGAGCCCGACCTGCATGCAGAGGCCCCAGAAGTGGTCGAGCGTGGCCTGCGAGACCCGCGACCCGTCCCGGTTCGTCCCGTAGAAGACGACCGCGAACTCACGGAAGAACTGGGCGCGGTCGTCGAAGAGGGACTTGCGGAAACCGTCCCACACCTCCGTCGGGATCCCCTGCGGGTTCGATTCGGTCTGGAGCAGCCGAGGCGGCACCGCGGAGATGAGGACGACCTTGCGGATCCGCCGGGTCCCGTGCCGCCCGACGTAGTGCGCCACCTCGCCCCCGCCCGTGGAGTGTCCGACCAGGACCACGTCGGTCAGGTCCAGCGCCTTCATCACCGCCTCGAGGTCGTCCGCGTAGGTGTCCATGTCGTTGCCGGACGAGGCCTGCGTGGAGCGTCCGTGTCCGCGCCTGTCGTGAGCGACGGCGCGGTAGCCGTTCTGCGCTAGGAACAGCATCTGCGGATCCCAGGCGTCAGCGTTCAGCGGCCAGCCGTGCGAGAGCATGACGGTTGGGCCCTGACCCCAGTCCTTGTAGAAGATCGCGGTGCCGTCGTTGGTGGTGACCCAGCTCATAGGCAGTCCCTTCCTGCTCGCTACAGGCTCGACGTGCGGGCCGGACCAGGTCGACGACCGCTGGCCCGGTCTCTCGTGGGCGTGCCCCCTTCCCGGCAGTTGGCGCTAGCGACCCCAGCGGAGGGCGGGCGCCGCCGCTGCGGTGAAGGTTAGGTCTGGGAGCGCCGCGTCGCGTCTGTGAGGCTCCCCGGTCGGGTCCCTAGTCGGCGGCGAGCATGCCCGGTCGAGCGCGTGGTCCATCGCCGTTCGCCGGTGGCCGGACGGGCCGGCGCTACCCGCGCGGACCCGGTCGCCGAGCCGCACGAGCCGGCTGCTCGACGCTCCCCAGCGCCGCCTCGAGCTCCTTGCGCGAGGAGATGCTCAGCTTGGCGAAGACCTTGTGCAGGTGGTACTCGACCGTTCGGGGGCTGATGTAGAGCTGGCTCCCGATCTCGGGGTTCGTGTGCCGCATGGCGGCGAGGCGAGCGATCTGCAGCTCTTGGGGGGTGAGCAGGTCACGGGAGTCGAGCGTGCGCCTGCGCACCGTCTCGCCCGTGGCCAGGAGCTCGCGGCGCGCCCTCTCCGCGAACGCCTCGGCGCCGAAGTCGCTCAGCATCTCGTGGGCGGTGCGCAGGTGGCCTCGCGCCTGCGCGCGTCGGTTCTCCCGGCGCAGCCACTCGCCGTAGACGAGGTGGGCGCGGGCGAGATGGACGACGACATGGCTCCTCTCGAGGTAGTCGATGGCCTCCTGGAAGAGCGCCTCGGCGGTACTGCCGGCGCTGAGCAGGGCCCTCGAGCGAGCGAGGACGCCGAGCGCCCAGTCGGACCCCGACGTCAGGGTCCGCTCCTCGAGCCGCTCCAGGGCGACGCTCGCGTCGTGGGCGTCGCTGTGGGCGCCGGCCTCGATCACCTCGAGGAGGGCGAAGCCGCTGAGCTCGAGGTCGTCGTGCTCGCAGGCCCTGCGCGCGGCGGCCAGGGCGGCGTCGTAGCGGCTCAGCCCGTTGTAGAGGACGCCCGACGCGTACTCCGCGAGCCCGACCACGCGACCCTCGCCACTGGCGACGGCGTCTCGCAGGCGGGCCTCGACGAGCCCTGCCGTCCGCGCCTCGTCGCCGCGCCAGGCCGCCAGCACCAGCGAGCTGTAGCGCAGCGGCGCGTTGCCGGTCGCCTCGCTGATCGAGTCGGACTCCTGGACGAGCGCCGCGGCCGCGGTGAACTCGCCGGCGTACACCCTGGCAGCGGCGGCGCTCTCGAGGCAGACGGGGAGGATGTTGAGCGCCCCGGCCTCGCGGGCCAGCGCGGTCGCGCGTTCCGCCAAGCCGTACCACCTGTCGCTGTCCCAGAGGTCACCGGCGACGAACCAGGCCAGCCACAGCCACGGGGTCGAGGCGTCGCCTTCTGGCGCCGCCGCCGCCTCGAACGCCGCCAGCGCCGCGCGCAGCAGCGGCACGCCGGCCGCGTGCCCGGCCGTGAAGCGCGTGGCGAGCCCGTCCAGCAGCAGGTCGATGGGGCGCGGCGGCCGCGGACCCGCCGGGGCGGCTCGCGCGGCCTCGGCTATGGCGACGAGGCTGCCAGAGGCGTCGAACCGGCCGGTGAACAGCGCGGCGGCGAACGCCTCCAGGAACGTCTCCCGAGCCAGCTCGGCGTTGAGCGGCTCGAGCCGCAGGGCGGCTTCTAGGAGCATCGGCGGGGCCTCGCTCCCCCGTCTCCTGGCGAACTCTATCTGGGCGTGGAGGCGCCCGAGCCGCGCCCGCTGGAGGTCGTCGAGCGGCCCGACCTCGGCGGCGATGAGGAGCTCATGGGCCGCCTCCGGAGCGCCGGCCTCGAACGTCGCCCGCGCCGCGGCGAGCGCCCGCGCGGCGCGCGGCCCCGGTTCGGGCGTGAGGTCGGCGGCGCGCTTGAGGAACGCCGCCTCGGCGGCGCTGCCACCGCGGCTCCTGGCGCGGTCCGCCGATCGCTCCAGCGAGGCCGCCACCGCCTCGTCTGGCGCCAGCGTCGCCCGGCCGAGGTGCCAAGCCCGACGGTCAGGATCGGCCTCCGGGTCGGTCGACTCCGCTAGGGCGCGGTGCACCTCGCTGCGCGCGCGGGCGGTCGCGGCGCGGTAGACGGCCGAGCGCGCCAGGGGGTGGCAGAAGCGCACGTTGAGGTCGACCTCGATGAGACCGGCGGACTCGGCGGGCGCCGCGGCGCCCGCGCCCATGCCGAGCCTCTCGGTGGCCCGCCGCAGGAGCTCGGCGTCACCCATGGGCTCGGCCGCCGCGACGAGCAAGAGGTCTTGCGTCGCGTCGGGCAGGCGCCGCACGCGTTGTAGGTAGCTCTGCTCGATGCGCCTCGCCAGCGGCCGCGCGTCGGGGAGAGCGAACCCGCCGGCGAGCTCGCCCACGCTCAGGCCGTGGGGCAGCTCCAGCAACGCCAGCGGGTTCCCCCGCGTCTCGGCGACGATGCGGTCCCTGATGCGGTCGTCCACGCGACCGATCATCACGGAGTCCAGCAAGGCCCGCGCGTCGGCGGCGGCCAGCCCGTCGAGGGTCAGCTCCGGCAGGCCCGCGAGCTCTCGGACCTCGCTGGGCTCGCGGACCGCGAAGACCATGGCGATCGGCTCCGCCAGCAGGCGGCGCGCGACGAAGGCGAGCAGTAGAGCCGAGGGCCGGTCCAGCCACTGGGCGTCGTCGAGGAGGCAGACGAGCGGCCGCTCTCCCGCCGCCTGGGCCATGAGGCTGAGGACGGCCAGTCCGACGAGGAAGGGGTTGGCCGCCGCGCCGGCGTTCAGGCCGAAGGCCGTGCCCAGCGCGACGCGCTGCGGTTGGGGCAGGGCATCGAGGTGAGGGAGTATGGGCGCGCAGAACTGGTGGAGCCCGGCGTAGGGGAGCTCCATCTCCGACTCGACGCCCGTCGCCCGCAGGAGCTGACACCCTGCGGCCCTCTCCGCCAGGTAGTCGAGCAGCGCCGACTTGCCCACCCCGGCCTCGCCGCGCACCACCAGCACGCGTCCCTCGTCGGCGCGCACGTCGGCGAGCAGCGCGTCGAGCGCCTGGCGCTCGCGCTGTCGGCCACGCAAGTCCGCGGTGTGCCTGACAAGCGACATGTCCGTACCCCAGGGCTGCGGCGCTGCGTCATGGAAGCGGATCGGGAGGGTCGTTCTCGGCCCCTACGGAAGGGCATTGTCTCACGGCCCTGTCGGCCGCTCTGTCGCGCCGCCTCGGCGCGCTCTGCGGTGAGACCCTCCTCGTGTGTCACCCCTCCAGCCTCGGATCGCTGGCCGCGTCGCGGTACAGGGGCGGGCAGCCCTCCTCGACGGCGTTCGTCCGCAGCTCGAAGTGCCACGGCTCGTTGCGGTACACGCGGCAGAGGCCGAAGCGAGCGCCGTGCACGGACAGCCAGGACGCGGCGGGCGCCGGACCGACGTCGACGGCGTCGCCGGTGACGTGGAGGGACGCGTCCGCGGGGGCGACCCAGCGCTCGGCCTCCGCCGCGGAGCCGTACCTCGCGACCGCCTCGCACAGCAGGCGGGCCTGCTGCTCGCGGGAGCGCCAGCCGCTGTTCACCTCGATGCGGACCCCGTCCCGGGCGGCGCGCCGCGAGGCCGCGCGCAGCGCCGACAGAAGCGCGGGGTCCAGGTTGGCGATGCCGGGCAGGTGGCCGTCGAGAGGCGTGGCGCCGGCGGGCAGGAGGCCGCCGGCGACCGTCGCCGCGTCCTCCGGCGCGCCGCCGCACACGGGCCGCGGCGCGGCCACATAGGCCTCGACCGGCGACGCCGTGGACGCGACGTAGAGCCAGGCGCCCGCGGCGAGAAGGAGCAGGAGGCCCAGGACGCGTCGCGCCGACCGGGTGCCTCTCGGGTTCACGCGCATGCCGCCCAGTCAAGGCCAGGCGACGTTGCCGCCCCGTCTGTGGTTCTCGATAGGGAAACGATAGGTCGCGCCGCCTAGCATTGGGAGCGTGCGCGTGCTGGTGGTCGAGGACGAGCCGCTCATGGCCGAGGCCATCCGCGACGGGCTGCGGCTGGAGGCCATCGCGGCCGACGTCGCCCTGGACGGCGACGCGGCGCTCGAGATGCTGAGCGTGAACGACTACGACGTCGCCGTCCTCGACCGCGACGTCCCCGGTCCGTCGGGGGACGAGGTGGCCGCGAGCATCGTCGCGTCGGGGAGCGGCCTGCCCATACTCATGCTCACCGCCGCGGACAGGCTGGTCGACAAGGTGTCGGGCTTCGAGATCGGCGCCGACGACTACCTGACGAAGCCGTTCGAGCTCAAGGAGCTCGTGATGCGCCTGCGCGCGCTGCACCGCAGGCGCGAGATCAAGCGGCCTCCGGTCCTCGAGCTGGCCGGGCTCCGGCTGGACCCGTTCAGGCGCGAGGTCTACCGCGACGGCCGGTACGTGGCGCTGACCCGCAAGCAGTTCGCCGTGCTCGAGGTGCTGGTGCAGGCAGGGGGCGGCGTGGTGAGCGCGGACGAGCTGCTCGAGCGCGCCTGGGACGAGAACGCCGACCCGTTCACGAACGCCGTGAGGATCACGATCTCGTCGCTGCGGAAGAGGCTCGGCGAGCCCTGGCTGATCGCCACGGTGCCGGGCGTGGGCTACAAGATCGCCGTGGACGGCGCGGGCGAGGGGGCGTGACCAGGCACCAGGGCGAGAGCGGGCCGGCGTGACTCGGCGCACGGACGAGAGCGGGCCGGCGTGACGGTGCGGTCCGGCGAGGGCGGCCCGGCGTGAGTCGGCGCCCGGGCGTGAGCGTGCGGCTGCGGCTCACCCTCAGCTACGCCGGGTTCCTGGTGGTGGCGGGCACGGTGTTGCTCGCGATCGTGTGGGTGTTCCTGCTGCGCTACGTCCCTCCCGGCGCGGTGCGGACGATCGGCGGGTTCGTGCCCGGCCGCGACGACCTGATCCGCGCCTTCGCGCCCAAGGCGGCCTGGGGGTTCGCGTTCCTGCTGGTGTTCGGCCTCGTCGGCGGCTGGGTCCTGGCCGGCCGGATGCTCGCGCCCCTCGAGCGCATCACCAGGGCGGCCCGCAAGGCGTCGCAAGGGTCGCTGTCGCACCGGATCGAGCTCGAGGGGCGCAAGGACGAGTTCCGGGAGCTCGCCGACGCCTTCGACAACATGCTGGCCAGGCTCGAGGCGCAGGTCGCGGAGCAGCAGCGCTTCGCGGCCAACGCCTCCCACGAGCTGCGCACGCCGCTGGCGATCACGCAGACGCTCCTCGAGGTGGCCCGCAACGACCCGGGGCACGACCGGGAGGAGCTCATCGAGCGCCTTCTGGCCGTGAACGCACGGTCCATCGAGCTGACCGAGGCGCTGCTCCTCCTCAGCCGCAGCGACCGCAGGGGGTTCGAGCGCGAGCCTGTCGACATGTCGCTGGTCGTCGAGGAGGCCGTGGAGACGCTGCTCCCGCTGGCGGAGAGGCGGGGCGTCGACGTCGACGTGGGAGGGGAGCCCGCGACCACCGTGGGCTCGCACGCCCTGCTCCTGCAGATGACGACGAACCTCGTGCACAACGCGATCGTCCACAACCTGGAGGAGGGCGGCGAGGTGAGGGTCAGGACTACCGCCGAGGCCGGGCGCGTCGTGCTCAGCGTGGAGAACACGGGCCCGGTCCTCTCGCCGCACGTCGTGTCGACGCTGACCGAGCCGTTCCAGCGCGGTCCCGGTCGCGTCCGCCGCGGCCACGCCGGCGTGGGCCTGGGGCTGGCGATCGTCGAGAGCGTCTGCCGGGCTCACGACGGCGACGTGAGGCTCGCCCCCCGCGACGGCGGCGGGCTGGTCGTGACGGCGCGCCTGCCGCTCGCCTCGGAGCCGGAGGCCAGGACCGCGCTCAGTGGGCCGGCGCCGCGCCCGGGGCTCGAGCCGCGGCCGCGCCCCCGCCAGCCCCTCGGCAGAGGTCGGTCCGCCTGAGCGTCATGGCGTTCACCGCGACGACGATCGTCGAGAGGCTCATGAACAGCGCGCCGACGGCGGGCGAGAGCAGCACGCCCGCCCAGGCGAGGACGCCGGCGGCGAGCGGGATCGCGACGGCGTTGTAGCCCGTCGCCCAGAAGAGGTTCTGGACCATCTTCCGGTAGGTCGCGTGCGAGAGCCTGAGGGCGGCGAGCACGTCGAGCGGGTCGTTCTCGACCAGGACGAGGTCGGCCGACTCGATCGCGACGTTCGTGCCGGCGCCGATAGCGATGCCGAGGTCTGCCTCCACCAGCGCCGGGGCGTCGTTGATGCCGTCGCCCACGTACGCCGTCGGCCCGCCCTGCTTGATCTCGCGCACCAGCCCGGCCTTCTCCTGGGGCAGCACGCGGGCGTAGTAGCGGTCGATGCCCAGCTCCTCGGCGACGGTCCTCGCGACCGCCTCGGAGTCGCCGGTGATCATCACCGCGCGCACGCCCATGCGGTGGAGCTCGCTTATCGCCGTCTTAGCGCCCTGCCTCACGCGGTCCGAGAGCGCGAAGAGGGCCAGCACGCGGTCCTCGTCCATGAGGGCGATCACGCTCTCGCCGCGTCCCTCGGCCTCCGCCAGTCCGCGCTCGAGCCCCGCAGGGAGGGCGAGGCCCTGCTCGGCCGACCACTCGGGCCGTCCCACGGCGTAGGCGCTTCCGTCCACGCGGCCCCTCACGCCCTTGCCGGCTACCACCTCGAAGGCGTCGACATCCGCGCGCGGCGCGCCGATGGCCTCGGCGTGCTCCACGACGGCCCGGCCGAGGGGGTGCTCGCTGCGCAGCTCCAGTGCCGCGGCGATCCTCACCGCCTCCTGCTCCGTGACGCCTTCGGCGTACACGCGCCGCACGCCGAAGGCGCCCTCTGTGAGGGTGCCGGTCTTGTCGAACGCCACCGTGCGGACGTCCCTGGCGCGCTCGAACGCCTCGCGACCGCGCACCAGGATCCCGTGCCTGGCGCTCATGGCGGTGGCGTTGACCGTGACGAGGGGGATCGCCAGGCCGAGCGCGTGCGGGCAGGCGATGACGAGGACCGTCACCGCGCGCGTGATCGCCTGCTGCAGGCCGGGCTCGGCCAGGGACCACGCCACGAACGTCACGGCTCCGGCCGCGATCGCGACGTAGAAGAGCCACCCTGCCGCGCGGTCGGCGAGCGCCTGGAAGCGGCTGCGCGAGGCCTGAGCCTCCCGAACCAGTCGCTGGACCTGCGAGAGGGTGGTGTCGTCGCCGGTGCGCGTCACCGCCACGGTGAGCGCGCCCTCGCCGTTGACGCTGGCGGCCACCACCTCCGTGCCCGGCTCCTTCGGGACGGGCCTGGACTCGCCGGTGAGGAACGCCTCGTTGACGCTGCTGGCGCCGTCGACGACCACGCCGTCGGCCGGCACCTGCTCGCCCGGCCGCACGAGGACCGTGTCGCCTGGCCTGAGGGCGCCCAAGGGCACGTCCTCGACCTGGCCGTCCGGCGTGAGGCGGTGGGCGAGCGTCGGCATCAGCTTCGTCAGCTCCTCGAGCGCGCGCGAGGCGCCCTTCACGCTCGCCATCTCGAGCCAGTGGCCCAGGAGCATCACGCTCAGCAGCGTCGCGAGCTCCCAGAAGAACGGCATGCCGGGCGCGCCCAGCGCCACGGCGACGCTGTAGACGTACGCGACGGTGATCGCGAGGCCGATCAGCGTCATCATCCCCGGCTGCCTCGCGGCGAGCTCGTGCCGGGCGCCCTGCAGGAAGACGAGCCCGCCGTAGAGGTAGAGCACCGTGGCGAGCGCGGGGTTCACCCACTCGCTGCCGGGGAAGCTGACGGCCTGGTACCCCAGCCACGCCTGGACCTGCTCGCTGAAGTAGAGGATCGGGACCGTCAGGACCAGGCTCAGCCAGAAGCGGTCGCGGAACATCTCGGGCGTGTGCCCGGCGTGCTTGTCGTGCGTGGCGGGGTCGTGGGCCGCAGGCCCATCCACCCCGTGCGCCGCGCGGTCCTCCGCCGCGCCGTGATGCGCAGCGTGCTCGTGCGCCTCGTGTTCGTGCACCCCGCGTCCTCTCGCGCTCAGGCCGCCGCGAGACGCGGCTCCGGCGGCGCGTCGGCGGCGGGGCGTGCGCTCATGGGCGGCTCGAAGCGCCGCAGCCTCAGGGCGTTGCTCAGCACGAACACGCTGGAGAGGCCCATGGCCGCGGCGGCGAGCACGGGCGAGAGCAGCAGCCCGAAGGCCGGGTAGAGCGCCCCGGCGGCCACCGGGATCAGGACGGTGTTGTAGGCGAACGCCCAGAAGAGGTTCTGCCTGATGTTGGCGAGCGTCGCCTTGGAGAGCGCCAGGGCGTTGGGGATGCCGCGCAGGTCGCCAGACATGAGCACGACGTCGGCGGACTCGATGGCGACGTCGGTGCCCGTGCCGATCGCCACGCCGACGTCGGCGGCGGCCAGGGCTGGCGCGTCGTTGATGCCGTCTCCGACGAACGCGACCCGGCGGCCCTCGGCCTGTAGCTGCCTGACGGCGTCGACCTTGCCTCCCGGCAGCACCTCGGCGAGGACCTCGTCGATGCCGAGCCGGCGCGCGATCGCCTGGGCGGTGCGCTCGTCGTCGCCGGTGACCATCGCCACGCGCAGCCCCAGCGCGTGGAGCGCCCCGATCGCCGCGGGCGTCGAGTCCTTGAGAGGGTCGGCGACCGCGATGACCGCCGCCAGCTCGCCGTCGACGGCGGCGTAGAGGGGGCTCTTGCCCTCGTCGGCGAGGCGCGCGGCCTCCGCGGCGAACGGCGAGACGTCGACGCCCAGGCGCCGCATGTAGCGGTCGGCGCCCACCTCGACCCGCCGGCCCTCGACGCTCGCGCGCACGCCGAGGCCGGGCACCGCCTCGAAGCCGTCGGCCGGCGCCGGCTCGAGACCCTCCGACCTGGCGGCCCGCACGACGGCGGCTGCGATGGGGTGCTCGCTGGTCGCCTCGACGCTGGCCACGAGGCGCAGTACCTCGGCGCGGTCGAAGCCGGGGCGGAGCGCGAGGTCGGTCAGCTCCGGCTCGCCCTTGGTGAGGGTGCCGGTCTTGTCGAGCGCGATCACGCGCGCCTCCTGCAGGCTCTGCAGCGCCTCGCCCTTGCGGAACAGCACGCCCATCTCGGCGGCCTTGCCGGTGCCGACCATGATGCTGGTGGGCGTGGCCAGGCCCATGGCGCAGGGGCAGGCGATGATCAGCACCGCCACCGTGTTCACGAGCGCGAACGTCAGCGCCGGCTCGGGCCCGAACGCCAGCCACGCGACGAAGGTGAGCGCCGCGATGGCCATGACGACGGGCACGAACACGCTCACGACCCGGTCGGCGAGCGCCTGGATACGCGGCTTGCCGCCCTGCGCCTCCTCGACCATGCGGACGATCTGCGCCAGCACGGTCGCCTCGCCCACGGCCGTCGCGCGGAAGCGGAACGCGCCGGTCTCGTTGATCGTGCCGCCCACGACCTTCTCGCCCGCGGTCTTCCGCACCGGCACGCTCTCGCCGGTGATCATCGACTCGTCGACGAACGACGAGCCCTCCACCACCACGCCGTCGACAGGGACCCTCTCGCCGGGGCGCACGACCACGGTGTCGCCCGGTACGACCTGCGCCACGGGCAGCTCGAGCTCCTCCCCGCCCCGTACCACGCGCGCTGTCTTCGGCTGCAGGCCCAAGAGCTTCCTTATCGCCTCGCTGGTGCGCCCCTTGGCGGCGGCCTCGAGGTACTTGCCGAGCAGGATCAGCGTGATGATGGCGGCCGAGGCCTCGTAGTAGACGTGGGCCGTGCCCGCGGGCAGCAGCCTCGGGAGGAACGTCGCCACGACCGAGTAGCCGAACGCCGCGCTGGTGCCGATCATCACCAGGCTGTTCATGTCGGGGCTGCCGCTGCGGAGGCCCTTCCAGCCGGGCCGGTAGAAGCGCCGGCCGGGCCCGAACTGCACGACGGCGGCGAGCGCGAACGCGACGTACCGGACGACCTGGTCGGGCACGAGGCTCGTCAGCGCGCGCTCGAGCGCCGGCACGAGCATCGGCACCATGAAGAGCAGCACGAGAGGAGCGGTGGCGACGGCGCTGAGCGTCAGGTCGCGACGCAATGCGGCGAGCTCGCGCTCCCGCGCGGCGCGCTCCACGTCCGAGCGCCGCTCGCCCGCCTCCACCTCGAGGACCTCGTAGCCGGTGTCGCGCACGACCTGGTGGAGCCTGGGGAGGTCGGTCACGCTCGGCAGGTAGCGCACGGTGGCGCGCTCGGTCGCGAGGTTCACGCTGGCGTCGACGACGCCGTCGGCCTGCCGCAGGGCGCGCTCGACCCGCGCGACGCAGTTCGCGCAGGTCATGCCCTGCACCCCCAGCTGGACGGTCCTCGTCGTGCCTTCGACCGCGGTCTCCACGGCGACAACTATAACCACCCCAGGGGGGGTGGGGTGACGCGGCAACGACCAAGCGTAGACGAGGCGGCCCGGTTGGACGACCCTCGCCGGGGGCGACCCGGGCCGCCGGTCGCGACGGCTTCGTCCGGACCCGGCGGTCGCCACCCTGTCGGGTAAGAGCCCGGTGACACCGCGGCTGCTACGTTGCTCGTGCGAACGAGGCCGTTCGCATCGCCACGAACGACAGGAGGGGGGCGGCGATGAGAAGCATCACCATCCGCAAGCCGATCGGACGGGTCTCGGCGGCGATCCTGCTAGCGACGCTGCTGGGCACTTCCTTCGCGGACACGAGCCTCCGGCTCGGCGCGACGTTCCCGGGCTGGGACAAGCTGAGCACCTACGGGGTCGAGGGCGAGTTAGCGGAGGCGGTCGCCGACCTGGCGAGCGACTACGCCCGCCAGCTCGGTCGCTTCTGCTCGCTGCCGGAGGTCTTCCTGAGGGACGGCAGCTCCAGCGTGCTGACGGCGCTGGTCTTCTACGAGGGCTACCTGCCCTACGGCTCCCGCGAGGAGGTGCTCCTCGACACCTACGACCAGCGCGTCTCGGTGGTCCACACGAGCTACGGAGGCGAGGCTCTGGTCCTGCTCATCGACCTCGACGACCTGGGCGTGGCCATGGCGGTGTGCGGGATATGACCTTCGCGAGGCGCATCGTCCCGCTCCTGCTCTTCGTCGCCGCGGCCGGCCACGCGCTCGGCCAGGAGATCGTCGCCGAGTTCACGGGCAACGGGCTCTCGAACACCCGCCCCTTCACCGTGCGCAACGGCTGGGAGATCCAGTGGAGCGCCAACGGCGAGATCTTCCAGGTCTACGTCTTCGACTTGGCCGGCGAGCTCGTCGGCGTGGCGGCCAACCAGATGGGACCCGGTAGCGGCACGTCCTTCAACGCGCGGGGAGGCACGTACTACCTGCAGGTCAACGCCATGGGCTCGTGGGCCGTACGCGTGGTCCAGCTCCCCGCAGGGAGCGCATCGCAGGTGACGGCTCCGCTCGAGCTCGAGGGCGATGGGACCCAGAACACCAGGCCCTTCAGCGTCGCCGGACCCTGGGAGATCCGGTGGACGGCCGACGGGGACCTGTTCCAGGTGTACGTCTTCTCCGCCGACGGCGAGCTCATCGGCGTGGCCGCCAACCAGATGGGCGCCGGCGGCGGCTCGTCGTTCCAGCCGCGGGGAGGCGACTACTACCTCCAGGTGAACGCCATGGGGGCGTGGAGCTTGAGCATCGTCCCGCTGGATTGAATCGTCCCGCTGGATCGAAGCGTGCCAGCGCGCGGCAGCTAGTGCGAGCGGCAGGGGGACGCCCTGCCGCTCGCGGGGATGGGGTTCGGGGCCCGCGGCTCGGCTCGGCAGGCCCCACTGACCTGTTCCCGGCCTGGCCGAGGTCAGCCGCCCGCCGGGCCGAAGCAGGACCACGGTCAGGCAGACGTCAGCCGCCCGCCGGGCCGAAGTCGGCGCTGACTATGTTCGAGGTCGCGCAGTTGCCCGTCGGCACGAACGGCGTCACGCACACGCGCGCGTAGACCTCGTGCGTTCACCTCAGAAGCTGCGCCGAGCGCGCCCGTCACGCACACGCGCGCGTAGACCTCGTCCTTGTTGCCTATGACCCAACCCAGGATGATCGTGTCCGGGTCCTCGTCGAGCGTGCTCTCCGAGACCAGCACGCTGATGCGCCGGTCCACGCACCGCTCCTGCGCCTTGACGCAGGTGCGGCGCAGCGTGATGAGGTGGTCGTCCCAGATGGGGTCGTCGCCGCGCAGCGTCACCACCTCCGTGAACACGGACCCCGCCAGGAGCTCGCAGCTGGAGAAGCAGACGCGATAGCTCACCGTCACCCTGCGGCGGTTCCTCTCCTCCTCCGGACCGATCTCGAGCCTGACGTCCTGAACTGTCGCCACGTTCCCGATCCCTCCTTCTGCTCACGACCAGCGACCGCTGCCTAAAGGTGCAGGAGCGGTCGATCTACCGGCCAGCGGCGTCCGCGTGGGCTCCGCGCCGACGTCTCTCGCTCGTTCCCCCTTCGCGCCTGACGACGCCACCGAGGCGTGACGAAAGGCTGTCCACCTCCCATCGCGGGTGAAGGAGTCCGCGGAGCCCCAGGGCCCGACGGGGACCCCGCGCCGAAGATGAAGTGAAGTGTGCTGATCCTAGCGGCC
>DASVDQ010000084.1 GCA_036381035.1 Trueperaceae bacterium
GGGGAGCGCGACAAGGCCGGCCTGCTCTTCAACGAGCTGGTGCGGAAGGGCGAGGTCAAGGCGCCCATAGTCATCGGCCGCGACCACCTCGACGCCGGCTCGGTCGCCAGCCCCTTCCGCGAGACCGAGGCCATGCGCGACGGCTCCGACGCCGTGGCCGACTGGCCGCTCCTTAACTTCGCGCTCAACGCCGTGTCCGGCGCGGCCTGGGTGAGCTTCCACCACGGCGGCGGGGTGGGGATGGGCTACTCGCTCCACGCCGGCCAGGTCACGGTGGCCGACGGCTCCGACGACGCCGCCGAGCGCCTCGCGCGGGTGCTGCTCAACGACCCCGGCACGGGCGTGATGCGCCACGCCGACGCCGGCTACGAGCGCGCCAAGCGGGTGGCGCGGGAGAGGGGCCTCGACCTGCCGAGCGCGTGAGCTCGGCGCGCGGCTCGCAGCACGGGGCTCGGAACCGGGACCGCGCGGGACAGGCCTCCCGAGCGGGAGCCGGACGGTCGCGCCCGCACGGGCGGCGCCGCTCCCGCGGCCGACGCGAACGTCCGCGCTCTGTCACCCGGCGTCACATAGGGGGCTGGGTGAGCCTGTCTACATTCTCGCCATGACCACGCCGGGTACCCCCACCGCCCGGCGCCGCTTCTCGCTCCCGCTGGCCCTCGGCGCCGTCGCTGCGGCCGCGCTCGTCCCGTTCGGGGCGGCGCAGTTCGGCTCGACAGGAGACCTGAGGCTCGTCGTCACCGGCGGCGAGCACGAGGGAGAGTACGTCCTTAGCGACGTCACCTTCTTCTTGTGCGCCTTCGGCCTCCCCGAGCCCGGCTGGTTCGACGTCCAGTACTTCGCCGACGACCAGACGGCCTGGCCGAGCAGCGTGCAGGCGGGTCACCGCGGACCGGACGCGCCCGAGGTGGACACGCCCGACGTGGTGATCGGCTTCGGCGACATGGCCGCCGACGGCGCGGGCTACGTCGTCTGGGAGGCGCAGGGCGAGGGCACGGTCGAGAGCCGGGTCGTCGAGGAGGGCGAGACTGCCACGCTCACCCTCGAGGCCACCACATCGACCGGCGTCGCCTTCAGCCTCGAGGTCGTGTGCGACGACGTCTACCGCTTCGAGGGCGGCCAGGGCTGAGGGGCGGCCGACCGGACGCGCCTCACCGGGGAGCCTGGCCCGCCGCCGGGCACGGCTGGTGTCGGCGCCCTCCCGCCTAGTCCGGGCGCTCGGGCCGCCTGTCAGGGCGCCCGTCCCGCCTAGTCGGGGCGTCCGGCCCGCCACCTGGCGAGCAGCTCGCCCTCCCTCTCGGCCACGAGGCCCGTCTTGAGCTCGGGCGAGCCAGCGCCGCGCCACCACTCCAGCGTGTCGGCGGCGGTGTCCGCCAGCGGCAGGTCCGCGAGCCCGGCGGCGTGCGCACGCGAGGCGTCGAGGAGGAAGAAGTTCGAGTACTCGCCGGGCAGCCACAGCGGCAGGTCGGAGAACGGCCGCACGCCCTGCTCGAGCAGCCAGCCCTCGTCCACGGGGACTGCCCGCGTCCCGGCCGGGGCGAGGGCGAGGCACGCGTCGAAGAGGGCGCCGAGCGTGAAGCGGCCCGCCTCCGAGGTCGCGTTGTAGGTGCCGGTGAGCCCGTCCTCGACGGCGCGCACGGTCCAGCTCCCCAGGGCCCTAGCGTCGACGCACTGCAGCGGGGTCTCGAGGCGTGACGGCACCAGCACGTCGCCGCCGCGCGCGAAGCGCACGGGCCAGTAGGTGAAGCGGTCCGTGGGGTCGTGGGGTCCGGCGACGAGCCCCGGCCTCACCACGAGCGTGGGCCCCTCGAAGCCCTCGGCGAGCGCGCGCTCGCACAGCGCCTTCAGCGCGCCGTAGGTCTCGTTCGTGACCTCCTCGACGCTCTCGTCCTCGAGCGCGGTGAGAGCGGCGTCCTCGTCGAGGTGGGGCCGCGTCTGGTCGGCGTAGACGCTGACCGTCGAGACGAGCGCGTAGCTGCCGACCCTGCCGCCCAGCGCGTCGACGAGGTACCTGACCTGCCTGGGCACGTAGGCGCTGGTGTCGACGACGGCGTCCCAGGTGCCCTCGTCGAGGGCGGAGAGGTCGGAGTCGCGGTCGCCGCGCAGCTCGCGCGCCACGCCGGTGGGCGCCGGGCGGTTCCCGCGGTTGAACAGCGTGACCTCGTGGCCGCGCGCGACGGCAGCCTCCACGATGTGCCTGCCCACGAACACGGTGCCGCCGACGACGAGGATCCTCACGAACGCCCTCCGCGCCGCGCGCGGCGGCACGTGCGGGCCCGCCGTCGCGCATCGTGTGATGGCGACACGCTACCGCCTCCCTACTCGCCCCATGGGCGTCTGTGAGGGCGTGTGGCAGCCGGCCGTGCCGCTCGTCCCCGCCGGCCGGCCCTTCCCGCGCCGGGGGCGTGTCCCGCGCGGCTAGCCCGACCGCCCGGTCCAGCCGTCCGCCAGTGCCCGCTTCGCCAGGCTCTTGGGCGCCTGCGCTCGCCAGGCCTCGAAGACAAGCGCCCTCAGCGACTCCATGGGCACCTCGGGGAGGTCCCTCACGCGCAGCAGCACCCCCGGCCAGCCGTCGAAGTGCGGCGTGGCGAAGAGCGGCAGCGACTCGTCGGAGAGCCACTCCTCCTTGCCTGCCAGCCCCAGCGTGCGGAAGACGAGCACGTCGTCCATAAGCTCGCCCGTGTCGGGGTCGACGGCGTCCTTCCGCGGTGGGCGCAGGAACAGGAACGTCTTGCCGCGGACCGTGTACGCGGGCCTGTCGGAGGAGGAGAGGAACGCCTCGGCCTCGGGCAACGAGCGCGCCAGGGCGTCCAGCTCGGCGAAGGTGGCCACGGGGGCACGATATGACGGGCAGGCCCCGGAGCCGAAGCCTGCCTGGGGCCGGCCGCCGGCGGCACCGGCACCCTCAGCGCGGATGGTGGTCGATGCCCTCGTAGGCCTCGATGAAGCGGCGCATGGCGGCCTCGTCGATCTCGTCGAAGCGCTGCAGCCGCTGCCACGCCGTGAGGGCGTACTTGCTGCCGAGGTCCTCGCGCGGGACGATGATCACGCGCCTGTAACCGCGCGCCACCTGCTCCAGCGCCGCGACGTTCTCGGCGTTCTCCTCGGGCGTGCCCATCTCGTACCAGATGACGACGCCGGCGTCCTCCATGTTGTGGACGAGGTACTCGTCGGCGATCGGCTCCGTGTACGAGCCCCAGGCCGCGATCGTCGGCATGTGCGGGCCGGACGTGGGCGGGTCGCTGTTGTAGGGAACGTGCTGCGTGTTGATAGACGCCAGGTGGAGGTTCCCGAGGCTGGGGAAGCGCTGCCCGGGGCGCGACACCTCCCTGACCACCTGGACGGCGATGGCCGTGACGATCACCGTGGCCAGGCCGGCGCCCACGGCGATGTTCACCCGCTGCTGCCTCCGCTTGCGGCTGCTGCGCACCTGCGCCGTGACGCTCGTCCGCCTGCCGCCGGCGGGCTTGGCCCCACCGCTGCCCGCCGCGTTCGCTGCGGCGGCCCGCTTCTCGGCGGTCGCCGCGGCGGCCGGCTCGTCGCCGCCCGCCGCTCCGACTCGCTTGTCGGCCTTCGCCCCCTTCTTGGCCTTCTTCTTCGCCATGCGCCTGAATCTACCCGTCGCGGCCGGCTCGCGGCGTGTCGGGTCGGTACCGTCGCCGGCCTCCCGAGGAGGCGGTGCCGCCCCTCGACCTCCTTCGGGTGGCTGGCCGCTGCGGCCACGGGATCACCGGCCAGGCCGCCGTGCGCGCGGACCCTCAACCTCCGCCGGCGCGCTCCGCGAGGTAGGCGAGTAGCCCGGCCGTCGACGCGTCGAGGTCGCCCTCCGCCTCCGCCTCGCCGCCGAGGCCGCCGGGGCCGCCGCCCCTCTCCGCCTCGCCCCCCTCGCCGCCGAGCCGCAGGCGCGGCAGCAGGTCCTTGGCCAGCTCCTTGCCCAGCTCCACGCCCATCTGGTCGAACGAGTTGACGTCCCACACGACGCCCTGCACGAACACCTGGTGCTCGTACAGCGCTACCAGCGCGCCCAGCGCCTCCGGCGTGAGCCTGGGCATGACGATCGAGGTCGAGGGCCTGTCGCCGGGGAACGTCTTGGCCGCCGCGAGGAGCTCGTCGCCGCCCACCTGGGCGCGCGCCTCCTCGAGGGTGCGTCCGCGCATCAGGGCCTGGGTCTGGGCGACGAAGTTCGCCAGCAGCGCGCGGTGGTGCTCGACGAGGTCGTGGTGCGGCGCGGCGAACGCGATGAAGTCGGCCGGCACCAGGACGGTGCCCTGGTGGAGGAGCTGGAAGAAGGCGTGCTGGCCGTTCGTGCCCGGCTGACCCCACACCACGGGCCCGGTGGCGTAGGTGACGGGCGCGCCGTGGCGCCTGACGCGCTTGCCGTTCGACTCCATGTCGAGCTGCTGCAGGTAGGCGGGCAGGTGCTCGAGCGACTCGTCGTAGGGGAGGACGGCGCGGCTCTGGGCGCCGAGGAAGTCGACGTACCAGACCGCGAGCAGGCCCAGCAGGACGGGCACGTTCTCCTCGAGCGGCGCGGTCCTGAAGTGCTCGTCGAGGGCGTGGGCCCCGGCCAGGAGGCGCGCGAAGCCCTCGTAGCCGACGGCGAGAGCGATCGACAGGCCGATCGCCGACCAGAGCGAGTAGCGCCCGCCGACCCAGTCCCAGAACTCGAAGACGCCCTCGGCCGGTATGCCGAACCGCGCCGCCTCGTCGACGTTCGAGGAGAGCGCGACGAAGTGCCGCGCCACCGCGGCCTCGTCCCCGGCGGCGCGCACCAGCCACGCGCGCGCCGTGCGGGCGTTCATCATCGTCTCCTGCGTCGTGAACGTCTTCGACGCGACGAGGAACAGGGTCCTGGCGGGGTCGAGGGCCGCGAGCTCGCGCGCGATCGCGGCGCCGTCGACGTTCGACACGAAGCGCACGCGCACGCCCGGCACGGCGTAGGGCTCGAGGGCGCGCACCGCCATCTGCGGGCCGAGGTGCGAGCCGCCGATGCCGATGTTCACGACGTCGGTGATGCGCTCGCCGGAGAAGCCGCGCCACGCGCCGGAGTGGACGCGCGCGACGAACGCGCGCATGCGCTCCTGGACGTCGCGCACGGCCGGCATCACGTCCACGCCGTCCACGACGACCGGTCGGCCCGAGAGGTCGCGCAGCGCGACGTGCAGCACCGCGCGGTCCTCCGTGACGTTGATGCGCTCGCCCGCGAACATCGCCTCCCTGGCCCGCTCGAGGCCGGAGGCGCGGGCGAGGTCGAGGAGCAGCGCCAGGGTCTCGTCGGTGGCCAGGTGCTTGCTGTAGTCGACCAGCATCTCCGTGGCACCGAGCTCGAGCCGTCGCGAGAGGCGAGCGAACCTGCCCGGGTCCTCGGCGAAGGCGCGCCTCAGGCTGAAGCCGGCCAGCGCCTCGCGGTGCCGCTCCAGGGCGCGCCAGGCGGTCGCCCAGGCGGCCTCGTCGCGCCAGCTCGCCGCCCGGCCGGGCGACCCTTCAGGCACGGGTGCCTGCCCACCGGCCGGCGCGCGACCGCTCGGGCGGGGACGCCCTCCGGCTCGCGGCGCGCGACCGCTCAGGCACGCGCGCCCTCCGCCCCGCTCGCGCTCGCGCCGGGGAGCTGGGCCCGCAGCCGCTCGAGGGCCGGCGGGTCGATGAGGTCGGCCATCTTCACGCTGGCGAAGGCCTCGTGCACGAGCAGCGTGGTGCGCACCCACATGCCGTTGACGCTGCAGAAGCCCTTGCGCTGCTGGGTCGCGCAGCGCTGCCTCGTCTGGCAGGTGTCCATCAGCACCGGACCGGAGACCGTCTGGATGACGTCGAGCAGTGAGAGGTCGGCCGGGTCGACGACGAGCCTCACGCCCCCCGCGCGCCCCGGCCGGCTCTCCACGTAGCCTGCCTTCGACAGTCGCGCCAGCACCTTCGCGAGGAACGCCGGGGGGAACTCCAGGTCCTCGGCGATGCGCGAGCTGCTGGCGCCGGGGTTCTCGGCGACGTAGACGATCACGTGTACCGCGTAGCTCTCCTCGCGGCGCAGCAGCGTCCTCACGCCGGCGCCGGCGAGGGAGTCCCGTGAGGGCTGTCCCACGGCCGGATGCTAGCACCAGCCCTTCCCGCCGCCGGGTCGCCGCCGAGGGCGCCGGGAGCGCACGGTCGCCCGTGCCGGCGCGGCCGCTGCGCGCGGGACCGACGCGCAGGACATATGTCCTGGACGACAATTGTCCCTTACCGAGACGCGGCCGCACACCTAACTTGGACATAGATGTCCGGGTTTAGGCGCGACCCGCCCCCGGACCCGAACGGGAGAAGAAGCCGGAACACCGGCCGTAGGAGGAAGGCGATGAGAGACAAGAGCGGGAACCTGCATGCGGGAGCGATCGTCGGGGGCGCCGCCCTCGTCGTCGCGCTCGCCGTCGTGCTCGCCCTGTTCGGCGGGCGCGACGCGAACGCCGTCGAACCGCCCGCTGACGACCCTCGCGTCCAGCTCACGCTGGCCGAGACGCCCGCGCACGCGGCGCACGACCTGACGATCAACGCCGTCTGGGCCGAGCGCGCGCTGCGCGCCGACGAGGAGGACCAGGTCCCCGTCGCCGACCTGCCCGTGATCAAGGGAGCGCTCGGCTACGCTCCCCACGCCGCCCCGCCCGTGGACCGCGACTACCGCGCCCACGTCCAGGTGGAGCTCGAGGTCGTCGAGAAGGTCATGGAGATCGCCGACGGCGTCGAGTACCGGTTCTGGACCTTCGGCGGCAGCGTGCCGGGGCCCATGATCCGCGTGCGCGAGGGCGACTACGTGACCTTCACGCTCCAGAACCACCCGTCGAGCCTGATGCCGCACAACATCGACCTGCACGCCGTGAGCGGCCAGGGCGGCGGCGCCGAGGCCACGCTCATCGCCCCCGGACAGCAGGCGACGTTCTCGTTCACGGCGCTCAACCCGGGCGTGTACGTCTACCACTGCGCCACGGCGCCGGTGGGCATGCACATCGCCAACGGCATGTACGGCCTGATCGTCGTCGAGCCCAAGGAGGGCTTCCCCGCCGTCGACCGCGAGTACTACGTGATGCAGGGCGACTTCTACACCAAGGGCGACTTCGGCGAGCCCGGCCTCCAGGAGTTCGACATGCTGCGCGCCATCGACGAGGACGCCGCCTACGTGGTGTTCAACGGGCGCGTCGGCTCGCTCACGGGCGACAACGCCATGCAGGCCAAGGTGGGCGAGACCGTGAGGCTCTTCGTCGGCAACGGCGGCCCGAACCTCACCAGCAGCTTCCACGTGATCGGCGACGTGTTCGACCGCGTCTGGCTCGAGGGCGGCGCGATCGTGAACCGCGACATCCAGACCACGCTGATCCCTGCCGGCGGCGCGGCCGTGGTGGAGTTCGACACCAACGTCCCCGCCTCCCTCACGCTGGTCGACCACTCGATCTTCCGCGCCTTCAACAAGGGCGCCATCGGCAGCCTGGTCGTGACGGGCGAGGCGGACCCCGTGGTCTACAGCGGCCGCATCGACGTCAGGCCCTACCACCCCGAAGCCACCGCCGGGTACTGACCGGCAGGAGACCGGAAGGGACCCTCGATGAGCCGCCTCGCCGCCGCCCTGCTCGCGCTCGCCGCGCTGGCCGTCGCCTTCGACGCTCGCGCCGAGACCGCGCACGTCGCAGCCGCCGCGATGGTGCAGGTGACTGGCGGCGAGGTGGCCCTGCTCTTCCCCGTCGAGGGCGAGGAGCTGGCGACCGTGGCGCCGTTCGCGATCGACGCGACCCCGGTGACCAACGCCCGGTTCCTCGCCTTCGTGCGGGAGCACCCGGAGTGGGCCAAGGGCGCCGTGCCCCGCATCTTCGCGACCGAGGGCTACCTCGCCCACTGGGGCGAGGACGGCGGCCTCGGTGCGGCCGACCCCGACGCGCCGGTGACGAACGTCTCCTGGTTCGCCGCTGCCGCCTACTGCGAGGCGCGCGGCGCCCGCCTGCCCACCGAGGCCGAGTGGGAGCTCGTCGCCCGCGCCGGCGAGCGGCTGGCGGACGGCTACCTCGAGCCGGGCTACCGCGAGCGGGTGCTCGCCCTCGTGAACGGCCGCGCTCCAGTGCCCGGACCCGTGGGCCGCGGCGAGCTCAACGCCTACGGCGTGTACGACATGCACGGCCTCGTCTGGGAGTGGGTGTTCGACGTGGGCGCCGCGCTCAACACCGCGGACAGCCGCTCCGCCGGCGACCGGCGACTCCAGCTCCTGTGCGGCGGCGGCTCGGCCGGGGCAGCGGACACCAGCGACTACGCCGCCTTCCTGCGCTACGCGTTCCGCAGCGGCCTGAGCGGCGACTACGCCGGCGGCGGCCTCGGCTTCCGCTGCGCCTCCTGAGGAGAGGGGACATGAACCGCACCCTGCGCGCCCTGCTCACGGCCACCGCGGCCGCCCTCGCCCCGCTCCTGGCCGCCTGCGGCGAGGACGGCGCCGCCGGGCTGGCACCCACCGAGAACGGCCTCCACGCCTCCCATGACGACCACGTTGCCACCGGCCACGCTGCCACCATGACCGCTTCCGGCATGCGGGCCGAGCACGTCTCGGCACGCGCCCACATCGCACCGCCGGCGGGCCACCACGAGGCCCACCAGTCGGCGCTGCCCGCGGGCGAGCTGCCCGGCACGTCGCTCTTCCACCTGTCCAGCGCCTGGACAGACCAGGACGGCGCGGCCTTCGCGCTGCCCGACCTGCGCGGCCGGCCCTCCGTGTTCGTGATGTTCTACGGCGACTGCACCACGGCCTGTCCGCTGCTCGTCAAGGCCGCCGAGGACATCGAGGGCGCCCTGCCCGCCGAGCTGAGGGGCGAGGTCCAGTTCGTGATGGTCTCGTTCGCGACCGAGGTGGACACGCCCGCCAAGCTCAAGGCCTACGCGGCGAGCAAGGGCCTCGAGCGCGACGGGTGGCACTGGCTGGTCGGCTCGCCGCTGCAGACGCGGCAGCTCGCGGCGCTGCTCGGCGTGCAGTACCGCGACCTCGGCGACGGCACGTTCGCGCACTCGAACGTCGTGACGGTCCTCGACCGCGAGGGCGTGCCGGTCGCGCGCCTCGAGGGCCTCGGCGCCGACCTCGAGCCGGCCGTGGGAGCGCTGCTCGGCGCCATCTAGCTGGCGCGTTCGGCGCGCACTGCCCTGCTGTGGGCGTACAGCAGCCGACCAACGCGAGCATCACCCGCCGCCGCGCGGCCGACCCGGCACGGGCGCTCTCTCGCCTCAGCCCAGCGCGTTCACGGCGGCCCTGACGCGGCCGCCGCTCGCCTCCAGTGCCGCACGAGCCGCCGCGGCGTCGACACCCGTGAGGCCCATGACGATCGCCACGCGGATGTCCCGGTCCGCGCGCCGTAGCAGCTCCCGCGCCTCCTCGACGTTCCGCCCGGTGGCGCGGGCGACGATCCCGGCCGCCCGCTCGACGAGCTTGGCGTTCAGCGGGCGCATCCCGACCATGAGGTTGTCGTACGAGCCGCCCAGGCGGACCATCACGGCCGTCGAGAGAGCGTTCAGGGCGGCCTTCTGCGCCGTCCCCGCCGCCAGGCGGGTGCTGCCGGCCAGCACCTCTGGCCCCGTGTCGAGCAGCACGCCCACCTGGGCGGCCTCGAGCAGGGGGGTGCCGGGGTTGTTCGCGATGCCGACGGTGAAGGCCCCCAGCGCCCCGGCGCGCCGCACGGCGGCGACCGTGTAGGGCGTGCGCCCGCTCGCCGCCAGCCCCACGACGGCGTCGTCGCGGCCCACGCCGGCGCGCTCCAGGTCGTCGACGGCCGCCTCGACGTCGTCCTCGGCGCCCTCCTTCGCCCGCGACTGCGCCTCGCCGCCGCCCGCCATCAGGACGACGGCGTCGTCGTAACCGAACGTCGGCGCCAGCTCGGCCGCGTCGAGGACGCCCAGGCGGCCGGACGTGCCCGCCCCCACGTAGACCAGCCGCCCGCCCGCGGCCAGACGCGCCTCGACGCCCTCGGCGGCCCGCGTCAGGGCCGGCAGCGCGCGCTCCACGGCGGCGATCGCTCGCGCGTTGGCAGCCGTCACGGCCGCGAGGATCCTGCCGGTGTCCCAGGTGTCGAGGCCCGCGTACCGCGGGTCGATCGCTTCGGTGCTCACGTCCCTCCTCCGCTCCGCCCGGCCGGCAGAGGCGCCTGCGCCCGCTGGTAGGTGCGCCAGGCCCGCGCGCCCAGGCGGCCGTAGAAGGCGCCCAGGGTCGTCCAGTTGATGATGACGTCGGTGACCCCGCGCTGGCGCAGCGCCGCCGCCGCGCCGCGCACCATGGCGAGCCCGACGCCGCCGCCGCGAGCCTCGGGCGCCACGCCGAGCGGCCCGATCGCGCCCAGCCGTCCGCCGGGGAGCTCGCGCTCCAGCGCGGCGGACCAGTGCAGGCCCGGCGAGGTGACGCTCTCGCGGCCCAGGAACGCGACGCAGAACCCCTCGGCTCCTGCCGAGGCGCCACCCGGATGAGCGCTCGTGCGCTCTACCGTGAACGCGGTGGCGCCGCCCGCCAGGTAAGAGGCCACCTCCTCGGCCCAGCGGCCCGGGAAGGCGCGGGTCACGAACCCCAGCGCGCCCTGGGGGTCGTCGTCCCGCAGACGCCAGCCGGTGGGCATGGGCGCCTCCGGCAGCGGTGGGCGCAGGTCGAGGTGCAGGTCGTGCTCGAGAGCGGCGAAGCGCGCGCCCCGTCGCCTCAGCAGCCGCCACGCCGCCGGCGGCGCCTCCAGCGGCACGCCGGGGAGGAGGTGGTCGGCGTCCGAGCCGAACCGCGCCTCGCGGGCGCCCGCGGCGGCGAGGCGGTCCAGGAGCGCGTCGAGGAGGGCCGAGCCGATGCCGCGGCCCTGGTGCTCGACCGGCACGGCGAGCGAGGAGACCCAGGCCGCGCCCCGTGGCTGCCAGGGCGAGGCCGGCAGCTTCCCGTGCGCGTAGCCGGCGAGCTCGCCGCCCGCGAACGCGCCGAGGAGGAAGGAGGGATCGTGATGACGTGACGCCAGGCGCTCGCGCCACAGCGCCGCGGAGAGCGGGTAGGGGTTGGCCGGCAGCCGCGCCCAGGCGGCGTTCCACAGCTCCGGCACGCGCTCGGCCTCGGCGGGGGAGAGCGGCCTGATCACGAGGGGGCCGGGCCGGTCCACGGCGCGGCCGTGCCGGTCCACCGCGCTGCTCACCTCAGTACGACCGGAGGTCGAGGGCCATGCGGTAGATGTCGCCCCGGTAGGCGCTGCGGACGAACTCGAAGGGGCGGCCGTCGTCGCCGTGCGTGGTGCGCTCGAGGGCCAGCACCGGCACGGAGCGCGCGATGCCGAGGACGCGGCACTCGTGCTCGGTCGGCAGGCGAGCGGCGATCGTCTGCCGGGCCCTCGACGGCTTGATGCCGAACTGGCCCTCCAGGGTCCTGTAGAGGCTGCCGGTCTCGGCCAGGCGCTCGAGGGAGAGGCCCGCCAGGTCGCTGCGCAGATAGGCGTCCTGCAGGGCGAGGGGCTCGCCCGTGGCGGTGCGCAGCCTGGTCAGCCTCAGCACCGGCGTGCCGACGTCGTGGCCGAGAGCGTGGGCCGTGTGGTCGTCGGCGGGCACGACCTCGGCGGCGAGGAGCCGGGCGCCCGGCTGGAAGCCGAGGTTGCGCGCCTCGTCGGTGAAGCCGAGGACGCGGTCGATGACCTGCTCCACCGGGCGCGGCCTGACGAACGTGCCGGAGCCCTGGCGCTGCTCGACGACACCGGCGGCGACGAGCTCCTCGAAGGCGCGCCTCACCGTCATGCGCGAGAGTCCCAGGCCGAGGGCCAGGCCGCGCTCCGACGGCAGGGCCGCGCCGGCGGGCAGGTCGCCGTCGGCGATGGCCCTGGCGAGCTGGTCGCGGAGCTGCAGGTAGGCGGGCGTGGGCAGAGACTTGTCGACGGTGAGCTCGAGACCGGCCGCGCGCGTCGCCGCCGCGCGGCCAGACCGGCCCGAAGGCGCCCCCGACGCCGCCCGCTCGCTCACAGTGCTGCCCGCCATCGACCAGCCTCCTCGCCACGGGCGCCTCGCTCGTCGGACGCCGTCGCCGTCGAGTGGTTGCGTACCACTTCTATACCATCCTGACGGGGCTCGTTACGTCCTGCCGCCGGTCAGGGGAGAGCACGGCCGGCCCCCGCCGGTCTCTTAATGCTCCCCGTCACCCCTTGTGAGTGGTACAGGGCTGGTCTATCCTGGCGCAGCCGTTCGCGAAGGCGAAACCTTGGAGGTACCGGATGCACCGCAGAAACCGCTTGACCGTGCTGGTGGCCGCGCTGCTCGCCCTGGCCGGCGCGGCCCTGGCGCAGCCGAAGGTCGTGGACTACTCGAGCCTGGGCATGGAGCCCGGCACCGTAGGCGGCAGCATCACCCTGCCGCTCGGGGCGGCGCCGCCCACGTTCCTCTACTACGCGCAGATCGACAACGCCACCCAGACCCTCACCGGCCAGGTGTTCGACTCCCTCGTCGAGTTCAACCTCGAGACCTACGAGCTCGAGCCGGGCCTGGCGGCGAGCTGGGACGTCTCCGAGGACGGCACCGTCTACACCTTCCACCTGCGCGAGGGCGTCACGTGGCACGACGGCGAGCCTTTCACGGCCGAGGACGTCGTGTTCACCTACGAGAACATCATCGCGAACCCCGAGGCGCGCGCCGGCGACGCCGCCCAGTTCACGTTCACCGTCGAGGGCGAGCAGCGTCAGGTGACCTTCGAGGCGCCCGACGACAACACCGTCGTCATGACGCTCCCGGCCCCGTCCGCCGCGTTCCTGCTGCAGCAGCGCTTCCCGATCATGCCGAAGCACAAGCTGCTGGAGTTCAGCGTCGAGGGCGGCGCCCAGCCCGGCGACATCAACAACGCCTGGCCGACCGACGTCGACCTCTCGGAGGTCGTGGGCACCGGTCCGTTCATGTACGAGAGCTACACGCCCGGCCAGCTCGTGGTCCTGCGGCGCAACCCGAACTACTGGAAGCAGGACACCGCCGGCACGCAGCTCCCGTACCTCGAGGAGCTCCGCTACCTCGTGGTGCAGGGCACCGAGGCCCAGACGGCGCAGTTCCTGGCCGGCAACCTCGACCAGCTCAACATCTCGGGCGCGCAGTTCCCGAACTTCAAGGACCTGGAGCAGCAGGGCTCCGGCTTCCACGTCGTCGTCAGCGACGCGCTGTTCGGCTCGCCGCCCCACGTCGCCTTCAACTTCGACGACCCGACCTTCGGCGAGCTGTTCTCGAACCACGAGTTCCGCAAGGCCATGGAGTTCGCCGTCAACCGCCAGCGCGTGATCGACGACGTCTACAACGGCCTCGCCACGCTCCCCGGCACGCCTACCGCACCCGCCGACGGCACGTTCTACGAGGACACCACCGGCCTCATGAACATGTACGACCTCGAGGCCGCCGCCGCGGCCCTCGACGCGCTGGGCGTGGTCGACAGCGACGGCGACGGCATCCGCAACATGCCGGGCGGCGGACCGAACCTGCAGTTCGGCCTCACCTACGCCTCCGACTCGCAGACCTTCACCGACATCGCCACGATCGTCCAGAACGACTTCGCGCAGATCGGCATCCAGGCCGACCTCGTCGCCGTGCAGAACGCGGCGCTGCTCTCGACGGGCCTCGCCGGCGACTACCAGGCGATCATCGTGGCGCTGGGCAACCAGCCCGACCCCGAGCTCCGCAAGCCCATCTGGCAGCCGGGCGGCGCGCTCTACTACTGGCACCGCTCCACCCAGCCGGCCGAGCCGGGCGGCGAGCCGAACTTCGACGCCATGGCCGACTGGGAGCGCCGGGTCTACGAGATCTTCGACCAGGGCACGGTCATGGTCGACCAGGCGGCGCGCGTCGCGCTCTACAAGGAGTGGCAGCGCCTCAACGCCGAGTACGCGCCCGTGATCATGATCGCCAAGCCCACCAACGTCGCCGCCGTGTGGGACCACGTCGGCAACTTCGTCTACAGCCTGGGCGTCATCCCCGGGTACAACCCCGTCCCGCTCTACACCGTCGAGCAGTGACGACGGGGCGGTAGAGTCGCAGTCGGTCCAACGCCGGGTCGGGCGAGGGAGCTCCTCGCCCGCCCGGTCGTCTACGGCGGCGGCAGAGCCCACCCGGCCGCGCAAGGCGGCAGCACGGACCGCGCGGCCGTACCAGGCGGCGGCACAGGCCGCGCAGCGGAGCCGGGCGAGGGCGCGGAGGGCCCGTGCTTGTCTACGTGATCAGGCGCATCGCCGTGATGGTCCCGACGCTGTTCCTGGTGTCGGTCGTCTGCTTCTTCGTCATCCAGATCGCGCCCGGGTCGTTCACCGACCGCTACCTCGAGGACCCGCGCATGAGCCCCGCCCAGGTGGCGCGCATCCAGCAGCAGCTCGGCCTCGACCGGCCCGCTCACGAGCAGTTCCTGCGCTGGGTGGGCGGCATCGTCGCGCGCGGCGACTTCGGCTTCAGCTTCTTCGCCAACAGGCCGGTGTGGAGCGTGATCGGCGAGCGCCTGTGGTGGACGGTGCTCGTGGCCGGCATCACGATGGTCTTCGCCTGGGTCGTGGCCGTGCCGCTCGGCATCTACACGGCCCTGCGGCGCAACGGCGTCACCGACTTCTTCGCCAGCTTCGTGGGCTACGTCGGCCTCGCCACCCCCGACTTCCTCGTGGCGCTGCTGCTCGTGTCGCTGGTGCTGCAGTCCGGCGGGACGAACGTGGGCGGGCTGTTCAGCCCGCAGTACATCGCCGCGCCGTGGAGCTGGGCTAGGTTCCTCGACTTCCTCAACCACATGTGGATACCGGTGCTGGCGATCGGCACGGGCAGCATCGCCGCGGTCATGAGGCAGATGCGCGCGAACCTTCTCGACGTGCTGAACGCCGACTACGTGCGCACGGCCCGCTCGAAGGGCCTGCCGGAGCGCCGGGTCATCAACAGGCACGCCGTGCGCACCGCGCTCAACCCGCTGGTCTCGCTCGCCGGCCTCAGCCTGCCCGAGCTGATCAACGGGACGATCATCGCCAGCATCGTCCTGAACCTCCCGACGATCGGGCCGCTGCTCTACGACTCGCTGATCAACAAGGACCAGTACGTCGCGATGTCGCTCCTGTTGCTCTCCAGCGTCCTGCTGATGGCGGGCAACCTCCTGGCCGACATCGCCCTCGCCTGGATCGACCCGCGGATCCGCTATGACTGAGGGCCGCGCGAGAACCGCCGTCGTCGGGCGCCGCGCCGGAGCGACCCCGCCGCCGCGGGCGGGGGCCCGCCCGTGAGCGAGCCCGAACGCCTCCTTCGTCGCCGCACGCGACACCGCGGCGAGGGGCGCACGCCGCTCCAGCTGGCGTGGCGCCGGTTCCGGCGCTCGCGGTCGGGCATGGTCGGCGGCGTCGTGCTCGTCGTCCTGTACCTCATCGCACTGTTCTCGCAGTTCCTCGCGCCGTACTCGATAACGCGGCAGTACCCAGCGGTCTACCAGCCGCCGCAGCGGCTGCACTTCCTCCACGAGGGCCGGCTGGTGTGGCCGTACGTGCGCCCGATGGTGCAGGAGCGCGACCCCGTGACGTTCCGCCGCCGCTTCGTCGAGGACACCAGCGAGCGGCTGCCGCTGCGCCTGTTCGTGAGGGGCGATCCCTACCGGTTCCTCGGGCTCATACCCAGCGACAGGCACCTCTTCGGCGTCGAGGGCGGCACGTTCTTCGCGCTCGGCACCGACCGCTTCGGCCGCGACCTCCTCTCGCGCGTCCTCGTCGGCTCGCAGGTGTCACTGACCGTGGGGATCATCGGCATCGCCATCTCCTTCGCCATCGGCATCTTCATCGGCGGCCTGTCCGGCTACTACGGAGGCTGGGTCGACCAGGTCCTGCAGCGGTTCATCGAGGTGCTGCTCTCGTTCCCGCGGCTGCCCATACTGCTCGCCCTCGCCACCGTGATCCCGCCGTCGTGGCCGTCCACGTGGGTGTACGCGGGGATCGTGGCGGTCCTGGCCGTGATCGGCTGGGCCAGCCTCGCCCGCGTCGTCAGGGGCCAGGTGCTGGCCGTGCGCGAGGTCGACTTCGTGTCCGCCGCCAGGGCGCTGGGCGCACGCGACGTGTCTATCGTCGTCAAGCACGTCGTCCCGAACCTGACCTCGTACCTGATCGTCGCGGCCACGCTGGCGCTGCCCGGCTACATCCTGGGCGAGAGCACGCTGTCGTTCCTCGGCCTCGGCATCAAGGAGCCCATGACGTCCTGGGGCCTGCTGCTGAAGGACGCGCAGAGCTTCGAGGCCCTGCGGCTCTACCCCTGGCTGCTCGCGCCCGGCGCGCTCATCGTCGTCTCCGTCCTGGCCTTCAACTTCGTCGGCGACGCCCTGCGCGACGCCGCCGACGTGCGCACGCAGTGAGCCGCGGCGAGCCGCGACGGGGGAGCTCGAGCGGCCTCCGCCGACCGAGCCGCGCGGACCTGGGACGCCTCGACGAGGCGCTGCGGTCGCTGGCCGAGCGCACGGGCGCTCCCGGCCTGGCCGTCACGCTCTTCACCCGCGACGAGGTGCTCTACGAGGCGGGCATCGGCCACCGCGACCGCGAGGCCCGCGCGCCCATCGACGCCGACACGATCTGCGGCATCGCCTCGGTCACGAAGTCGTTCACGGCCCTCGCCGTCCAGGCGCTGGCGGCGGACGGCCTGCTGCGCCTCGACGACCCCGTGACCGAGCACCTCCCGTTCACCCTCTGGGAGCACCGACGGCCGGCCACGCTCCGCCACCTCCTCAGCCACACGAGCGGCCTGCCGCCGACGCCGACGATGACGTGGCTGCGCGCCGCGAGCCAGGCCGGGGACGCGGCAGCGTCGGCGCCCACGCTGCGCGAGGCGCTGACCACGGTGACCGGCGGCCCGGAGGAGCTGGGGCGACGCGCCGCCGAGGTCGCGACCTTCGACGGCCTGGTCGCGTACCTGAACGCGAACGTGGAGCTCCTCGGCGAGCCGGGCGAGCTCTTCAGCTACAGCAACGACGCCTACTGCCTCCTCGGCGGGGTCGTCGAGCGCGCCTCGGGCCGGCCGCTCGAGGCGTTCCTCGCGGAGCGCGTGCTGGCGCCCCTCGGCATGACGAGGACCACGTTCGACCTGGACCGGGTCATGGCCGACGCCAACGCCGCCACGCTCTACGAGCGCGACGAGGGGGGCGAGGTGCGACGCTCGCCCGCGTGGCAGACGACGGGCAGGATGCTGGGCGGCGGGATGCTCAAGTCCACGCTGCGCGACCTGCGGACCTGGGTCCGCTTCCTCATGGCGCCCGAGTCCCCCGGCGGAGACGGCCGCCCGCTCTGCGAGGCCGTCGGCGTGCCCGCCGCGTCCGTGAGGGAGATGGCCAGGGGCGAGGCGTGGTGCGGGCCCGGAGCGCGCTACGGACGCGGCCTGCGCGAGGCCCACCTCCGCGGCCTGCGCTTCGTCGGGCACAGCGGCGGGCTCAAGGGCGTCTCCAGCTACGTCGGGTGGGTGCCGGACCTCGGCGTCGGCGCCGTCGTGCTGACGAACCTGGGCGGCCTGCCCAGCGAGAAGGCCTTCACGACCGCCATCGGGGCGTACGCGGGACTGCCGCCCGACGCCGCCGCCTACGAGCCCGCGCCGTACGAGGCCGCGCCGCACGAGGTCGAGGAGGTCCTCGGCAGCTACGCCTCGGGCGAGCCCTACGGCCGGCTGCGCCTCTTCGAGGACGCGGCCGGCGCGCTGCGCGCCGCGGTGGGCTTCCCCGCGGTCGAGGTGCCGGCCTTCATGGCCGGCCCGAGCGAGGTCGCGCTGCGCTACCCCGAGTACGACGCTCCCGTCACCCTGCTCCGGAGGGACGGCCGCGTGTGGGCGGCTCATCACGGGTCGAGGGTGCTCGAGAGAGTACGCTCCGCCTAACGCACAGCCTCATCGAATCGGGATGAAAGCGGGAGTATCCGGAACCTTTCGTCGAGGACCGGGGGTATCGTCAGTCTAGATCGACCTCTACCTGGGGGGCTGAGCATGGAACTTCCTGCAGGCGTCGTGTCGGGCGAGGCGGCCCGGCTGATTCCCGTGGTCGCCGACAGCAGTCGTGAGGTCAGGGCCACGTCCGTCCTGTTGGCCGCGCTTCAGTCGGTACCGACATTCGCCAAGGCACTACTGGCGACGATCGGCCAGTCGGTATCCAGCCGGTCCGTGCTGCTCGGGTACACGGAGACGAAGTTCCAGACGAAGGATTCAGAGCCCGACTGCAGGCCCGACGGCTATCTGCTGCTCATGCGTGGCGGCAAGGTCAAGTGGTCGGCCCTCGTCGAAGCGAAGATCGGTAGGGCCGAGCTCGACGAAGAGCAGCTCAGGCGCTACGTCGCGCTGGCCAAAGCCCAGCAGATTCCCGCTGTCATCACGATCTCCAACCAGTTCGTGGCGCTGCCGACGCACCACCCAGTGCGGTTGCCCAAGAGCATGGTGCGACACGTGCAGCTCCTCCACTGGTCCTGGATGCACATCCTCACGGAGGCTCTGCTGCTCGTCGACTCCGACGACCTGGAGAACCCCGCCGAGAGGTTCATCCTGTCCGAGACCATCCGCTACTTCTCGCACCCGTCGGTAGGGGCTTCGACACACGACCAGATGAATCCCGAGTGGCGCGAGCTCGTGGCCCGGGTGCAGGCGGGGGCGCCGTTGTCGAGGCCGAGCGACATGGTCGTGAAGACCGTGGAGGGCTGGCATCAGGAATCGAGGGATCTGGCGTTGCTCCTCACCCGCCAGTTGGGGCAGGCCGTGGCGTTGAAGCTAAGTCGCAAGGAGCAGCGTGACCCAGCTTTCCGCCTCAAGGAGGACGCCGAGCGCCTCGTCTCGGCGTACAAGCTCGAGACCGCCTTCGCGGTTCCCAATGCCGCTGCGCCCATATCGATGAGATGCGACCTGCGGCGCCGAACCATAGAGGTCGCCATGAACCTGGATGCTCCTTCAGACAGGCAGCGGGCGAGCAGCAGGATCAACTGGCTCCTGAGACAGCTGAGCAAGACGGACCCCGATGGCTTCCACGTACGTACACACTGGCCGGGGCGCATCCCTCCCACCCAAGCGCCGCTGGCCGCCGTGAGGGCTGACGCCACGCTGCTGCTGCCGGAGGGGGTCACCGCCTTGCCAAGCTCGTTCGACGTGGTCCTGATCAGGGACCTCGCCGGCAAGTTCAGCGGGCGCCGGACGTTCCTAGAGGAGCTGGAGCAGGCACTGCCGTACTTCTATCAGCAGGTGGGTCAGCACCTGCGCGCTTACGCTCCCAAGCCGCCGCGAGCACCCGAAGCGCCCGGATCTCAAGACGATGCGGAGGACAGTACGGAGGGGCCCGCGGGCGCGGACGAAACCTCAGCACCAGAGCGATCCCGGTACTCGGCTCCGGGACACGGGTAAGACCCCCGTCACTTGCCTGCCGTTCCGCCAGGACGCGTTCAGGAAGCTGTTTCCCCGAAGGACGGCGCCCGACCCACCGCCGCCACCACGCGGTGGTAGTCGGCGGCGAGCTCGCGGCCGGCGGCGCTCCTGTCGGGACCCACGCGGGCGCGCGCCGCGGCGGCCTCGTCGAGGAGCCGCGACGCCGCGGCGGCGTCGCCCAGCTCGAACCGCGCCACGACCCGGCCCTCTAGCGCCGTGGCGACGAGGAGCGGCAGCGGCAGGGCGCGCGCGACCTCCAGGGCCGCGACGAAGCTCGCGTCCGCCGCGGACGCCCGGCCCCGCGCCAGGTGGAAGCGGCCCAGCGCCAGCTGGGTCTCGGCCAGGCCCCTGGGGTCGCCGAGCTCCCGCGACAGGGACGCGCTGCGCTCGAAGGCGACCAGGGCGGCCTCGTCGCCGAGGGCCGCCTTCACGGACCCGAGCTGCCGCAGGCAGTCGACCTCGCGCCAACGCATCCTCAGCTGGACGGCCAGCGAGAGGCACTCCTCGGCGAGGGGCAGCGCCGCCTCCGGCCTGCCTGCCTCCAGCTCGGCCTCGGCCAGGTAGCCGAGCGCGTGGCACAGCAGCGCCACGTCGCCCTGCTCGCGGTAGATGGCCGCGCTCTCCTCGTGGTGGCGCCGCGCCCCGGTCGGGTCGCCGGAGCGCCGGGCCACGATGCCGAGGCAGTCGTGCGCCATGGCCTCGCCCCGGCGGGAGCCCGCCTCGCGGTAAGCGGCCAGGGCGCGCGAGTAGGTGCCGCGCGCGAGGTCGAGGTCGCCACGGTCGAGGTAGCGGTTGCCGAGGTTCTTGAGAGCGTCGGCGACCCCGACGTCGGCCCGCACCGCGCGGTAGAGGTCGCGGGCGCGCTCGAGCGCGGCGATCGACTCGTCGAGCTCGCCGGCCTCGTTGAGCACCGACGACAGCACGAACATGGCCCGGGCCTCCTCGGCGGGAGAGACGTGCCGGCGGGCGAGCTCGGCGGACCTCTCGGCTAGGCGCCGCGCCTGCCGCAGGTCGCCGAGCGACAGGCGGAGCTCCGCCAGCGACGTCCCGGCCCACGCCCTCAGCTGCGGGTCGGCGTGCCGGCCGAGGCGCGCGTACGCGTCCGTGAGGTGGCGCTCGGCCTCGTCCGTGAGCCCCATGCGCCGCGCCAGCGTGCCCAGCAATAGCTCGACCTCGGCGCGCGCCGAGGCGCGTCCGCCGGCCATGGACAGGACCTCGCCGAGGGCTCGGTGACCGGCCTCGTACGGCCCCTCCTCCAGGTGGTGACGGCCCAAGGCGGCGGCGAGGCGCAGGGCGCTCTCCACGTCGCCCGCCTCGCGCAGGGTCGCCAGCGCCGCCAGCATGTCGTCGCGGTCGGCCGCCAGTCCGCGGTCGGTGTCCGGCGCCGCCTGCGCCAGCCGGCAGAAGTACCTGGCGTGGGCGAGCGCGGCGTCCCGCGGCGGCCCGCCACGACCTCCCCGCTCCGCGGCGAAGCGCCTGACCACGGGGTGGAGGCGGAAGCGTCCGTCCCTCTCGGGGGTCACCAGCGACCTCTCGACGAGCCCGGCGAGGACCGCCGGGAACGCCCCGGCGACCGCCTCGGCGGCGGCCGCCGTGAAGGCGCCGCTGAAGAGGCTCAGCGACGCCAGGGCCGCGCGCTCGGCGTCCGAGCACTGCTCCCAGGCCTGGTCGAGCGTCGCCCGCAGACGAGAGCCGGCGGGACCGCGTTCCAGCAGCTCGTCGTCGCGCTCGAGCCGCTCGGCGATCACCGCCAGCGGCAGGCTCCGCGCCCAGGCCGCGGCGACCTCGATGGCCAGCGGCGAGCCGCCCACCGCCCGGCAGACGCGAGCGACGGTCTCCAGGTCGTCCTCGCCCAGCTCCAGGCGCGGGGCGATGCGCCTGGCGCGGCGCAGGAACAGGAGCACGGCGTCGTCGGGCTCGCCTCCCGGCGCGTCCAGGCCCAGCCCTCCCAGCGGGTAGACGCGCTCCCAGTCCGCGCCCAGCGGGACCCGCGAGGTGACGAGGACCCGGCACTCCGGGGAGGTCGCCAGCAGGGAGGTGAGGAAGGGGACGACGTCCAGGCGCTCCGCGCCGTCCAGGACCACCAGCGTGGGCCGGCGGTCGAGCCTGACGCGGACCGCCGCCAGCGCCTCGGCCCGTGAACGAGCCTCCAGGCCCAGCGCCGCCGCCAGGGCGGAGGGCACGGCGTCGGCGTCCGCCACGGGCTCCAACGCCACCCAGGCGGTGCCGCCCGGCAGCCGGTCCGCCGCGGCCTCCGCGACCAGGCGCGCCACCGTCGTCTTGCCGTTGCCGCCGAGGCCCGTGATCGTGAGCTGGCGGCCCTCGTCCCCCAGCAGGAGCGCCAGGACCTCGGCCACCTCCTCCTCGCGTCCGACCACCTCGTCCGGGGCGAGGTCCCGGCCGTAGACCGCGCCGACCTCGAGCGCTCGACCCCCGCCGACCTCGAGCTCTCGCCCCACCGCCTCGCCCCGCCGTCCAGCGGACGCGGGCGCCGGCTCGCCCACGGTGCCGACATGGGGCGACGCGCCGCGTCCGCCGCCGGCCAGCGCCTCCATGAGCCGCTCGACACGGGCGCTCGGCAGCATGCCCAGCTCGCGGCGCAGGGTCTCCTCGAACCCCCTCAGTACGCCGAGCGCCGCCGCGTGGCGCCCGGCCGCGGCCAGGCTCTCGGCCCGCATCAGCGCGGCCGGCTCGTCGAGCGGGTCGTCGGCGACGAGGTCGCCGAGCACGAGCTCGGCCCCGTGGGCGTCGCCCTCCTGGGTCAGCTCGGCGGCGCGGGCCAGGACGGCGCGACGCCACTCGCTGCGCAGCCGCTCGCGCTCGTGGCGCAGCCACTCGCCGAGCTCGGGGGACGAGTCGGCGTCGAGGCCGGCGAGCAGGTGCCCCTGGTAGAGGGCCAGCGCGGCGCGCCAGTCCCTGGCCCTGACCGCCGCCTCGAACCTGGCCACGTCGGTGTCCGCGCGCCAGCGCAGGCGGACGGGGGTGCTCTCCAGGTCGTCGGTCCAGCCGAGGGCGCGCGTCCGCTTGAGGAGCTGCCTGAGCGCGTGCCGCGCCTCGGCGTCGGTCCTGTCGGGCCAGAAGCCGAAGGCGACCTCCTCGCGGGGCAGCCAGTCGCCCGCCAGGGCGAGCCGCGCGAGCAGCAGGAAGCGCTTGTCGGGTGCGAAGGGCAGGGCCTCCCGGCCCGCCGGGTAGGCCACGGGCCGGCCGAGGAGCTGCACGCGTGTCGTTCCCGCGGTCCCCGGGTTCGCGTGGCCCCGAGGCGCGGTCGTCGCGGGGGGCACGTCCCGATGCTAGCGCCCGCCCGCGACACGGCCGCGACACGGCGAACGCCCCAGCATCCGTCAGGCAGCGGGGGGGTCGGAGGGAGGAGGAAGGATGGACGCGCAGGCTCGAGGCGTTGGGGGCGGAGGACGGGCCGGGTCCCGGGAGCGTCCGCTGCGACCTCGGGCGCCCGGAGCCGGCCCGCGTCCGCCCGGACCGCTGGACCGGCCGGAAGGACCCCGGGCCCGCTCGCCGGGACCCGGGGCGCGGCTGCCCGGCACGGCGCGCTGGGCGGCGGCGCTCTGCCTACTGGCCGCCGCCTTGGTCTCATGCGGGCAGCCCGCCCCGCCGCCCGACGGGGGCGGGGGAGGCGCCCTCGCCGTGGAGATCCTCGGGCTGCCGGCCGGGGCCGCGGCGGACGTGCGCGTCACCGGCCCTGGCGGCTACGAGCACGAGCTGACCTCGCCGGCGACGCTGAGCGCGCTGGCGGCCGGCGAGTACACGCTCGACGCCGCGGCGGTGGCCACCGCGCAGGGCGTGGCCATCCCGTCGCCCGCCTCGCAGACGGTGGAGGTCGCGGAGGGCTCCACGGCGCTGGCGCGCGTGACCTACGCGCTGCAGGACGCCAGCTACGGCGCCATCGCGGTCGACGTCAACGGCCTGCCAGCAGGCGCGGTCGCCACGTTCGACGTCGCGGGGCCGGAGGGCTTCACCGACTTCGTCAGGTCCGGCGAGGTCCTGGGCGGACTGCCGCCCGGCGAGTACCGGCTCAGCGGCAGGAGGGTCGTCGCCACCTACGGCTACGAGCCCGCCGACGAGACGGTGACCGTGACGGTCGCGACCGGGGCGGTGGCCGAGGTGCAGGTGGCGTACGCGGCGGTGACGGGCGCCATCGCCGTGTCGATCGACGGGCTGCCTGCGGGCGTCGCGGCGGGCGTCGTCCTCTCCGGGCCCGAAGGCGATGTCGCGGTCGACGCGGCGCGGACCGTCGCCGACCTGCCCCCGGGGACGTACGACTACGCGGCGCCCGACGTGGCCACCGCCCCGGACGAGACGACCGGCCTCACGGGCTTCACCTACCAGGCGGTGCGGGCGAGCGTCGGCCCCATCGAGGTCGCGGCCGGCGAGACCGCCGAGCTCGACCTCGGCTACGAGCCCGTGACCGGCAGCCTGCTGCTGCTCGTGCGCGGGCTGCCGGCCGGCACGCCCGCGGACATCACCGTCGCCTTCCCCGGTTCGCCGGTCGTGGTCAAGGTGACCGGCACCGGGGCGCTCAACAACCTCACCTTCGAGGGAGCCGACATCGACGTCGGCAGCGTGACCGGCGACCACCTGTACGAGGCCGATCCCGTGGGCGACGTGCCCATCTCAAGCGGCGAGGTGACCGTCGTCGACGTGGAGTACCACCCGCTGACGGGCACCGTCGTCCTGCGGGCCACGGGCCTGCCCAGCGGCGTCTCCCCCGACGTGAGCCTCCTCGTGGGCGGCGTGGAGCTGGGCGGGACCATGCCGTACGAGGTGGAGCTGCGGGCCGGCACCTTCCCGGTCACGCCAGAGGACCCGGTGCAGGTGTCCGGCCAGTCGTACCAGGTCGTCCGTGGGCCCCTGTTCGTCGACGTCGTGGCCGGCGAGGTAGCCGACGTCGTCTTCGACTACGCGATCGTCGGCGACCTGACGGTCGAGATCACGGGCCTGTCCGACAGGTTCGACGGTGACGTCAGGGTCACCGGCCCGCGCGGCTTCGATAGCGGGCGCATAAGGAGCACCACGGTGTTGACAGACATACCGATAGGCGAGTACGAGGTCGTGGCCAACGACATCTCGGTCATCTACTACGCCGACCCGCACTACCAGACCGTAGTGCTCGATGCTGACGGCGCCACCGTCACCGTGCGCTACAGGGAGCCGGTGATCGACCCGTGAGGCGGCGACGTCTCGCGGACCCGGCGCGGCGTCTCCGTCGTCGCGCCCTGAAGCGGCGGCCCTCGCGAGCCCCGGCGCGGCGGCCCCGCGCGGGCCGCGCCCACCGGAGGCTCCTCGCGGCGTGGGGCCTCGCGCTGCTCGCGGCCTGCGGCGCGCCGACGCCGCCGCAGGAGCCGCCGAGCGAGCCGATCGTGCCCGAGACCACGGTGGTCCTCGGCGACCAGGAGCGGTCGGCCCTGCTCGAGGTGCGGGACGACGGCACGCTGCTCTTCGCCGCGGACGCGGCGCCGGCGCTCGACGACGAGTCGGTGGTCGTCAGCGAGCCGACCGCGGCGGCCCCCAACGGCCTGCTGCGGAAGGTGACAGGCGTGAGCGAGCAGGGCGGGCAGGTCGTCGTCGAGACCCGCCAGGCGAAGCTCGAGGAGGCCGTGTACCAGGGCGAGGCGCACGCGGAGTTCACGCTCTCCCCCGCCGACGTGGCGTCCGCGACGCCGCTCGCCGCGGGCGTGACCCTGGGCCAGGCGGAGGCGCGGCGGCCGGCCGGTGACGAGGCCGAGAGGGTCCGTGGCGCCGCCGGCGCGGCGGGCGACGCCGCCGAAGCGGCCGAGGCCCCTCCGCCCCACGACGGCGCGGTCGAGGCCCCAGCCGGCGCGGCCGAGGCCCCGGCGCCGGCCGCCGACGCCAGGTTCGAGGTGGGCTTCGACGACGTCGTCGTCTTCGACCTCGACGGGGACGAGGCGACGAAGGACGACCAGGTGCGCGTGAGCGGCGAGGTCGGCTTCGAGGCCTCGTTCGACCTCGACATCGACCTCGACTACGACTTCCCCTTCGACGTCGACCTCGAGTTCAGCGTCAGGGCCGGCCTCGAGCAGAGCGCCGAGCTGGAGGTCGAGGGCGACCTGGAGGGCGAGCTCGCGGGCGAGGTGGAGGTCGCGCGCTACGACTTCGACCCCATCGTCATCTACCTGGGGCCGGTGCCCCTCGTGTTCACGCCGCGCCTCACCCTGCTCCTCTCGGCCAGCGGCGAGCTGAGCGCGCACGTGACCTACCAGGCGACGGAGGAGGCGGTCGCCGCCGTGGGCGTGGCGTACGACGAGGACGAGGGCTTCGAGGACCTCAGCGACCTGTCGCTCGACTTCGGCGGCGAGGGCGCCGACTTCGAGGCCCGGGCGCTCGTGAAGGGCAAGGCCAGCATCAAGTTCGACCTGTTCCTCTACGGCCTCGTGGGCCCCTACGGCCGCCTCGACGCCTACCTGGAGCTCGACGGCAAGGTCCCGCGCTCGCCCACCTGGCTGCTCTACGGCGGCGTGGACGGCTGGATCGGCATCGACAGCGTGGACGTGCTGGACATCAGCTACGACAAGAAGGTCCTCGAGTACCGCGAGGAGATCGCGCGGGCCGGCAACGGTCCCCCGACCGTGGAGATCACCGCCGGCGGCGGCGAGAAGCAGCTCGACGTGCCGGTCACGTTCAGCGCCCGCCTCGTCGACCGCGAGGACGGCAACGACTGCTGCGCGGCCACCTGGACCTCTGACGTCGACGGACAGCTCGGCACCACCTCCGGCTCGTTCCCGCGCCTCGATCACACGTTCACCACGCCGGGCACGAGGACGGTCACCGTCAGGGCCGTGGACGCGGACGGCGCGATCGCCAAGGACACCGTGGCCGTGACGGTGGTCAACACGCCGCCGACCCTCGGCATCGACAAGCCGACCGCGGGCGAGGAGGTGTACGCGGGCCTGCCTTACGTGGTGCGCGGGACGTCGCACGACCCGAACGAGCCGGACCAGAGCCTGGCCTGCGAGGCCCTCCACTGGTCGAGCAGCCTCATCACCGACGACGTGCCCGCCGCCGGCTGCGAGATCACGGCCACCTTCGACCCTCCCGGAACGCGCACGCTGACGCTCTCCGCCACCGACTCTCACGGCGCCGCCTCCACCACCTCGGTCTCGTTCGTCGTCGTCGAGCCGCCCGCGGTCACGCCGCCGGCGGTGAGGATCGTCAGCCCGCGGAACCGCGCGGTCATCGACCCGGCCGAAGAGGTCCTGCTCGAGGCGGAGGCGACAGACCCCGAGGGCGAGGCCCTCACGTACGAGTGGTCGCTGACCTACCAGACGACCTCCGGCCCCGAGACCGTGCCGGTCGGCACGGGCAACGGCATCACCTGGGTGCCCGAGGAGACCCTCGACCTGGGGTTCTGCGAGGTGAGCCTCTACGCCCAGCTCGACGCGGCGGTCACCAACGAGTCGGGGGCGACGGGCAGGGACTACGTGCAGGTCTGGATCCTGCGGATCTGCTGAGGCTCCGGTGCGCTGGGCCTCTCGGAGCCGGCCGGCCCGTCATCGGGCCGGCCGGCCCGCTTCCGGCCCGGCCTCCGCGCCGTCGCGCTACCGGAACAGCGACTCGTCGATGGGCTCGTTGATCGTGACGCTCTCGTAGCGGACGGAGCCGAACGGCGTGGCCGCCCCGCCGCTGACCTCGTAGATGTCGGCGTCGTAGAACAGCCCGCCCTCCACCTTCGGCTCGCCGGTGAACACGTAGACGAGGTCCGTGCCCTCGGCCGGTACGACCTGGCCGATGAGGCGGCCGGAGTCGTCGAACACCCAGCGGATCGTGCTGGCGTCGATGCCGGCGCCGGGGACGCCGAAGTCGCCCGTGTACGTGACCTGGTGGCCGGCGAGGACGTCGGCGTAGCTGACCACGCCGTCGTAGGTGGCCACGGCGTCGGGGTCGTCGAGGAGGTTGGCGAGACCGTCGTGGTCGAACGCGCCGTCGAACAACGAGTCCATGCCGGGCGGGACGGGCAGCGACATGCCGTCGATCTTCATGACGGTGGCGCCGTCCTGGTGGACCATCGTCGTGGCCATGCCCTCGATCTCCGAGACCGCCGCGGCGCGCTTGCCCGGGAAGTCGATGACCATGCGCATGGTCGTGACGAGCTCGTCGCCGTCGTTGTAGAGGGTCATCGTCATGGTCTGGTCGAGCGTCGTGACCTCGCCGGCGCCCCGCCCGGGGTTCATGCCCTCGAGGAGCTCCCTGGCCCTGTCGTCGACCTGCGCCTGGGCGAGGCCCGCCGCGAGCAGCAGGGCGACGACCGCGAAGGTTCGCTTGTTCATGGCCTCAAGCTAGCCGATGGGCCGAGGACCAGGAAGTGCACCTGCGTGCCCCAGGGGTCCGCGGCGGTGACCGTGTCCCCGTCGTCCCCGGGGGCGCCGGTCCCCGCGTCGGCCAGGCGCCGCCTGAGCGCCGCCAGGTCCGCCTCTTCCACCAGCACCTCGAACGACTCGAGGCCGAGGGCGGGTACCCGCGGGCCCGCGCCGCGGCTCTCCCAGACGTTCATGCCCACGTGATGGTGGTAGCCGCCGGCCGCGGCGAACAGGGCGCCGCTCCAGCCCGCGGCCGTGACCTCGAAGCCCACGCGGTCGACGTAGAAGGCCCTGGCGGACGCCAGGTCGCCCACCTTCAGGTGCACGTGGCCCACCCGCGCCGCCGCGCCCACCGGAGCCCGCGGCTCGCCGGCCCCCTGGTGGTGCTCGCGGATGAAGGCGTTCGGGTCGAGCGCGAGGGAGTCCATGGCGACCTGCCCGTCGTCCCAGCGCCACCTGTCGCGGGGGCGGTCCCAGTACAGCTCCAGGCCGTTGCCCTCCGGGTCCTGGAGGTAGAAGGCCAGGCTCACCAGGTGGTCGGCGCTGCCCGCGTAGCGCCCGTCGGCGCGCGTGGCCGAGGCGTAGAGCGCGGCGGCCAGGTCGGCCCGGTCGGCGAAGAGGACTGCGACGTGGTACAGGCCGGCCGACCGCGGCGGCGAGGGAGCCAGCTCGGGCCGGTGCACGAGCGCGAGGACCGGCTCGCCGCGGCTGCCCAGCACGCGCTCGCCGTCCCGCTCGGCGACCACCTCGAGCCCCACGCCCTGCTCGTAGAAGGGGCTGACGCGCTCGAGGTCGCGCACCCGCAGACGCACCGCGCCCAAACGCGTGGCCGGCCCCAGCTTCCCGTCGGCCGGTCCGCCCGGCGCCGCTCCGCTCTCCGCCATGGCCCGCATCATGGACCGGCGGAGGACGGGCCATCATGGGCGCGTGGACGAGCCACCCCTTGCCGTCGGCGGCGAACGCCTGCCGCTGATGATCGACCTCTCCGGACCGGAGGTGACGCCCGACGAGCGCGCCCTGCTGGCCGAGCGACGCGTCGCCGGCGTCTGCCTCTTCGGCCGGAACGTGCGCGACCGCTTCCAGGTCGCCGACTACGTAGCCGCGCTGCGCGACCTGGCGGGCGAGGACCTCGTCGTGGCCATCGACCAGGAGGGCGGCGGGGTCGTGCGCCTCTGCGACGTCCCCGTGCCGCCGGCGGCCATGGCCCTCGGCGCGGCCGACGACCCCGGCCTCACCCGCGCCGTCGCGTCGGCGGCCGCGCGCGGACTGCGCTCCGTGGGCGTGAACCTCGACTTCGCCCCCGTCGCCGACGTGAACTCCAACCCCGCGAACCCGGTCATCGCCGACAGGTCGTTCGGCTCCGACCCCGCGCTGGTGGCGCGGCACGTGGCGGCGTTCGTCGAGGGGCTGCAGGCGGAGGGCGTGGGCGCGACGCTGAAGCACTTCCCCGGCCACGGCGACACCGGAGTGGACTCGCACCTCGACCTGCCCACTGTCGCGAGGCCGCTCGAGGAGCTGCGGCGCGTGGAGCTGCCGCCGTTCGCGGCGGGCGTGCGGGCCGGAGCGTCCGCCGTGATGAGCGCCCACATCGTGGTGCCGGCGCTCGACCCCGACCTGCCCAGCACCCTCTCGCCGGCGGCGCTGCGCGGCCTGCTGCGCGAGGAGCTCGGCTTCGACGGCGTGATCGTGACCGACGCCCTGGACATGCGCGCCATCAGCGACAGGTGGCCGGCGCCGGCAGCGTCCGTGATGGCGCTGGCGGCCGGGGCGGACCTCCCGCTGACGCTGGGGACCGTACGGCAGCACGACGCCACGCTCCGCGCCGTCGACGCGGCGCTGGCGGAGGGTCGCCTCGACGCCGCGGAGGTCGCGGCCTCGCTGGGACGCGTGGCCCGCCTGTCCGCGCGCTTCTCCGGCCGCCGCGGCGACCCCGCGGACGCCTGGCGGGACGGCGACGAGGCGCTCCTGGCCGAGGCCGCGCGCCGGGGCCTCGTCGTGACGGGCGAGCCGCCCCGCCTGTGGCCGGGCGCGACGGTGCTGCTGGTAGCCAGGCCGCAGGTGAGGGCCTCGGCGGCCGCGCAGGTGACGGTGCGTCCGGCCGACCCGCTCGAACGGGCGTTGCGGGAGCGCGGCGTGGCGGTGAGACGCCTCGATCCCACCGAGCCGCGCGGCGACCTCCGCGCCCTCCTCGCCGGCGCCGACGCGCTTCTCTACGCCTCCACCACGCGCACGCTGCCGCCGCGGGAGGAGCTGGACGCCGCCTCCGGCCTCGCGTCGGCGGCCGGCGGCGCGGGCGTGCCGTTCGTGCACATCGCGCTGTGGAACCCGTACGCGGCCGAGCGCGTGCCCGGACCGGCGATCGTCGCGTTCGGCTTCCGCGACCTGCAGGCCCGCGCGGTGGCAGAGAGGCTCGTCGGCTGAGGAGCGGAGCGTCGCACGGACGCGAGGCCCCCCTGAGGCAGCAGGCCCGCGCCTCAGTCAGACGGGGCGCGTGCGGCGGTCAGCCCTCACGCGGCGCGCCGGCGCCTCAGGCGGTGCTCGCGGTCGTCTCCGCCGCACGCCCCTCGACGCGACGGCGCTTGGCGGCGGTGACGAGCGCCGCGCCCACGACCATCGAGACGGCCAGCGAGTAGAACAGCGCCCTGTTGCCGAAGACGTCCATCATCGCGCCCACCAGCGGGGGGCCGGCGATCGAGGCCGCCGAGCCGAACAGGTAGTACATGCCGGTGTAGAAGCCAGTCTGCGCCTCGCCGCCCTGGTTCACGACCAGCGGGTAGGCCGGCACCTGCACCAGCGCCCAGGCGGCGCCGCCGAGGGCGAGCACGACGCGCGCCGAGGAGACGTCGGCGACGAGGGTGGCGAGGACCGCGGCCACGGCCATCGTCAGGGCGCCGATGCGCATGGTGCTGGCCGACCCGATCCTCCGCGCCAGCAGGCCGGCGGGCACCGCCGCGGCGACGTAGGCGATCATCGTGGCCGCGATGGTCGGCCCCGCCATGCCGGCCGAGATGCCCAGCGTCTGCGTGGCGAAGGTGCTGAACTGCGCCTCGAGCGCCGAGTAGCCGAAGAAGACGGCGAACACGGCGAGCAGCAGCACGCCGGCGCCGCCCCTCTCCTCCACGACGAGCTGCCTGACGTCGCGGAACAGGCCCTGCAGGGCCGGCGCCTCCTCGGCCGCGGCGCCGCCCGTGGCGAAGGGCGGGTGGCGGTCGGCGGCGAGCAGCACGAGGACCAGGGCGATGACGATGAGCACGCCGCCGCCGGCGAAGGGCAGCCAGTGCGCGGCGTCGAACAGCGGCGACAGCAGCAGCAGGCCGATGGCCCCGCCCGCTGCGGCCATGAGCGTGATGACCCCGTTCGCCGAGCTCCGCTCCCGGGGCGGGACGTGGTCGGGCATCAGGGCCACGAGCGGCGCCCGGAACAGCGTGATCGTGAGCAGGAAGACGACGTCGACGGAGAGGAGCGTCCACAGGGTGGCGTCGGCCAGCGGCAGCGCCGTGAACAGCAGCGCCGAGAGGGGCATCGCCGCCAACAGGAACGGGATGCGCTTGCCGAGGCGTCCGCCCAGGCGGTCGGACCAGGCGCCGACGACGGGCAGCATCAGCACGGCGATGACGTTGTCGAGCGCCATGATCGTGCCGCGCACCCCGGCGCTCGCCACGAACTGCGCCAGCAAGAGCGGCATGAAGGTGTTGTAGAGGGCCCACACCGCCGCCAGGCCCAGGGAGCCGGAGCCCAGGCCCATGAGCCTGAGCGTCGAGATGCTCCTGGCGCGCTCGGCGTGGGAGACGGCCCGCGGCATGCCCGGCGATGTTACGACGGTCGGTCCGGGCCTCTCGACCGAGGCGGCTTCACCAGGCCTTCGTCCTCGGGCCCCGGCCACCGTATGGGACGGGTCGCCGGCGCCGGGCTGGAGACCTGCCGGTGGGGTGGTCGGGGACCCCCAGGGGGGCGGGCGGCAGGCCCGTCCGGGGACCTGCACGACTCCCACCCGCGCGTCATCGTTCCCACGGGCGCGGTCCCTACGTTGGGCGGCGAACGGAGGGGGCCATGAGCGAGGGCGAGACAGCCAAGCTGCGCGAGCGCGGCGGCATGCCGGCGCAGGAGCAGGACAGGCAGCCGGGACGAGAGCACGAGATGGTGCCCGCGCCCCAGTACGAGGGCGCGGAGTACAAGGCGGCCGGCAAGCTCGAGGGCAAGGTCGCCGTCATCACCGGCGGCGACAGCGGCATCGGCAGGTCGGTGGCGGTGCACTTCGCGAAGGAGGGCGCCGACGTGGCGATCCTCTACCTCGAGGAGGACCGGGACGCCGCGCAGGTGAAGGAGGACGTCGAGGCGCTGGGCCGCCGGGCGCTGCTCATCAGGGGCGACGTGGGCGACCCGGGGTTCTGCCGGGAGGCCGTGGAGAAGATCGTCGCGGAGCTCGGCCGCGTGGACGTCCTCGTGAACAACGCCGCCGAGCAGCACGACGCGCACGCTCTCGAGGAGATCAGCGACGAGCAGCTCGCGAAGACGTTCAGGACGAACGTCTTCGCGCAGTTCTACCTGACGCGGGCCGCGCTGCCGCACCTGCAGGAGGGCGCGAGCATCATCAACTCCACCTCGATCACGGCCTACCGGGGCAGCCCGCACCTGATGGACTACGCCGCGACGAAGGGCGCGATCCTCGCGTTCACCCGCTCGCTGGCGACGAACCTGGCCGGCCGGGGGATCAGGGTCAACGCCGTGGCGCCGGGCCCCATCTGGACGCCACTGATCCCGGCGAGCTTCCCGGCGGAGGAGGTCGCCCAGTTCGGCGTCGACCAGCCGCTGGGTCGACCCGGCCAGCCCGAGGAGGTGGCGCCGGCCTACGTCTACCTGGCGTCCCGCGACTCGTCCTACGTGACGGGCCAGACGATCCACGTCAACGGCGGGGAGATCGTGGGGGGCTGAGGACGGGTCCGGGCTGGCGACTTCGCGTGAGCCGCGGTCGCCGGCGGTCCCACGGCCCGTCAGTCCCGACCGTAGTCGGCGTCGCCGTCGCCGGCGTCGACCTCCCCTCTCGCCAGCGCGGCGGCCTCCTCCTGCGCTGCGGCCAGCGCCGCCGCCTCCTCCTCCGCGGCCGCGCGGTCCTCGGCGGCCATCGACTTGTCGTAGGCCTCGGCCCGGTCGCGGAACAGGGCGGCGCGCGCCAGGAGCATCATCGAGACGGGCAGGGTCAGGGCGACGAAGAACAGGAGCAGCACCTCGTGCACCACGGGCCGGGTGCGCAGGACGCTGAAGGTGACGATCGAGGCGAGCGCCACGCAGGCGAGGCCGAGGCTCGCCGAGAGCGTGGGCGGGTGGACGCGGTCGTAGAAGGTGCGCATCCGCACCAGGCCGGTCGCGCCGATGAGCGCCACGGCCGCGCCGCCCAGGGCCAGCACGCCCACGACCAGGGCGACGAAGGGCGGGAGGTCGGGCGCCAGGTTCACGCTTCGGCCTCCGCTCTCGGGCGCGCGGGCCGCGTCGCCGGGTCACCCCGCCGCGCGGGCCGCGTCGCCGGGTCACCCGGCCGCGACCGGCGTTCGGCGCGCGTCACTCGATCACCTCGCCGCGCATGAGGAACTTCGCGACCGCCGAGGTGCTGACGAAGCCCGTGAGGGCGATGATCAGAGCGGCCTCGAAGTAGAGCTCGGTGCCGGTCCTGACCCCGAGCATGACGATCGACAGCAGGCCGTTGACGTAGAGCGCGTCGAGGGCCATGACGCGGTCCTGCGCGCGCGGGCCCCTGATCAGGCGGTAGGCGCAGAGCACCAGGGCGACGGCCAAGAGCGCCTGCGCCGCGCCGAGGACGACGGCGAGGACCTCCCGGCTCATCCGAAGATCTCCAGCAGGCGCCGCTCGTAGCGGTTCTTGATCGTCTTGACCCAGTAGGAGGGCTCGTGCAGGTCGAGGACGTGGATCGTCAGCACGCCGCTGCGCCTGTCGTAGGCGGCCCAGAACGTGCCGGGGGTCGAGGTGACGATCGTCGCCAGCGCCGCGAGGGCGTAGCGGTTCCTCAGCTGCAGCGGGATGTTGACGAACCCCGAGCGCGGAGCGCGCCTGGGGCTGAGGATCACCGAGAACATGCGCAGGTTCGAGGCGAGGATGTCGTAGAGGACGACGCCGGTGAGCGCGAGCACCTGGCGCGGCTTGCGGATCGCGGGCGGGTCGGGGTCGAGGCGCAGCATCACGCGCGACAGCGCGGCGCCCAGCGCGACGCCGAAGACGACGTCGAAGGGAGCCACCGACCCTTGCAGCGCCAGCCACATCACGGCCAGGGCCGCGGCCAGCAGCGGGTAGGGGAAGACGCGCTCCAGGAACCTCACGGCATGGTCTCCAGGACGCTGCGGGCGTACTCGACGGGGTCGGCGAGGTAGGCGCTGGTGGCGTCTAGGTAGGTCACGACCGGGCCAGCGAAGACGGTGAGCGCCACGCAGAGGGAGAGGAGGATGCCCACTGGCAGCGCCTCGAGCGAGCGCACCTCGGCGACGTTGTCCTCGCCCGGACGCCAGAAGGCCTCGATGCCCTTGCGCATCAGCGCGATCAGCGTCGCCAGACCGGAGAAGATCACGACGCCGGCCAGCACCCACGCCTCGGGCGACAGCTGAGACTCGCGGGACACCACGCCCTGGACTATCGCGAACTTGGCGAGGAAGCCGGAGAGGGGCGGCAGGCCGGCGAGCACGAGGGCCGCGACGACGAACGCGCCGCCCATCATGGCCGTGCCGGCGGGGATGGCGATCCCGACCTCGTAGCCCTCGAAGTCGGTCTGCAGGCTCGTCTCGTAGTCGTCGCCGAACACGGGTTCCACGACCCCGTCGGTGGAGGGCTCGGCCGGCCGCAGGCGCGCGACGAGCTCGGCGAGCAGGAACGCCGCGCCGGTGGCCAGCGTCGAGCCGATCATGTAGTAGAGCGCCCCGCTGATCACGCGCTGGTCGGCCGTGCCGACGGCGGCGACGAGCGTGCCGGCCGTGACCAGCGTGGCGTAGGAGGCGATGCGCGGGATCTGCGTCGAGGCCAGCAGGCCCATCGACCCGAACAGCACCGTCGCGATGCCGCCGTAGAGGAGCCAGGGGCTGAGGAACTCTACGAGGCCCGTGTCCGGAACGCCGGAGGCCAGCGCGACGAAGCGCAGGAGCACGTAGGCGCCCACCTTCGTCAGGATCACGAACATCGCCGACACCGGCGGCGTGGCCACGGGGTACGAGACCGGCAGCCAGAACGACAGCGGCCACACGCCGGCCTTGGTGAGGAACGCGACGCTGAGGACCGCCAGGCCGGCGCGGAACAGCGTGGCGTCGCCGGGCGAGAGCTCGGCGGCCATACGCATCACGTCGACCATGTTCAGCGTGCCCGTCACGGCGTAGATGACGCCGGCACCCATCAGGAACAGGATCGAGGAGCCGAGGTTCACGGCGATGTACTGCAGCCCGGCCCTCACCCTGGCGCGGCCGGAGCCGTGCAGCAGCAGGCCGTAGGAGCCGGCCAGCAGCACCTCGAAGAAGACGTAGAGGTTGAAGAGGTCGCCCGTCAGGAAGGCGCCGTTGATGCCCATGACGAGGAGCAGGAACAGGCTGTGGAAGCGCGGGCTGACGATCGCCCAGCCGGAGACGGCGAAGACGAACGAGGCGAGCGCGAGCAGGCTCGTGACCATGAGCATCAGCGCCGCCAGCCTGTCGACGACGAGTACGATCCCGAACGGCGCCGGCCAGTCGCCGAGGCGGTAGACGATCACGCCGTCGGCGTCGCCGGCGACCGCGTTGAGGAGGACGAACGAGACCAGCACGAGCGTCGCCATCGTCGCCGCGCCCAGGCCGGCCTTGAAGATGCGTCGGCGCTCGTCGAGCAGCAGCATCAGGGCCGCCACCGCCAGCGGCAGGACGATGGGCAGGACCGGCACGTGCGGCGTGAGGTCGACGAGCTGCCCGGTGATCGGACCGCCGATGCCGCGTTGCGAGAGGTCGACCATCAGGCGCCCTCCTCCCCGTCCACGTGGTCCGTGCCGGTGAGGCCGCGTGACGTGAGGAGGACCACGAGGTAGAGGGCCGTCATCGAGAAGCTGATGACGATCGAGGTGAGCACGAGCGACTGCGGCACGGGGTCGGCGTGCTCGGCGGCGGAGGGCGCGACCACCGACTCGAGGACCGGCGGCGCCCCCACCTTCAGGCCGCCCATGGCGAGCAGGAAGGCGTTGACGGCGTAGGTGAGGAGCGAGAGCCCGAGGATCACCTGGAACGTGCGCGGCCTCAGCACGAGCCACACGCCCGCCGCGGCGATCACGCCGATGCCGATGGCGGTGACGAGCTCCATCACTCCGCCTCGACCTCCTCGCGCGGCGGCTCGGCGCCCTCGCGCGACGCCGGGCGCGGCGCGCGGATCGACTGGTGGGCGAGGGCGACGAGCATCAGCACCGTCGCGCCCACCACGAGGAGCAGGACGCCGAGGTCGAAGAGCATCGCCGATGCCACCGGCACGCTGCCCAGCAGCGGGAAGTCGACGCGCTCGTAGTACGACTTCAGGAGCGGCCGCCCGAACAGCCAGGCGCCGGCGCCGGTGGACACGGCCACCAACAGGCCCGCGCCGATCCAGCGGACCGGCAGCACGCGCAGGCGCTCCTCGACCCAGCGTGCGCCGCGCGCCATGTACTGGAGGATGAACGCGATCGCCATCGCCACCCCGGCGGCGAAGCCGCCGCCCGGGTCGTCGTGGCCGCGCACGAACAGGTAGACCGCCAGGACGCCGAGCACGGGGAACATCAGGTGCATGGCCGTGCGGGCGACGTAGAGGAACTCGGTAGCGGTGTCGCCGACCTCGCGGTCCCCGGCGGCCGCGTCGAAGGCGGCCTGGCGCTGCTGCTGCTTGGTGCCGCCGAGTAGCTCGCGCGGCGGGCGGAAGCGGCGCAGCAGGGCGAACACGGTCAGGGCGACGACGCCCAGCACCGTGATCTCGCCCATCGTGTCGAAGGCCCTGAAGTCGACGAGCAGCACGTTCACGACGTTGTGCCCGCCCGCGCCCTCGTAGGCGTTCTCGACGAAGAAGTTCCGCAGCGAGCCGTCGCGCAGACGGTTGGCGGGGTCCAGCGTCATGCCGGCGTAGGCGAGCACGGCCACGCCGGCGCCGGCGGCGACGGCGACGACGAAGTCGCGCACCCGGCGCGCCCGCGCCCTGATGACCTCGCGGCGCGTCCGCTCCTCGGCCGGCACCTGGCGCGGCAGCCACCTCAGGCCGAGGAGCAGCAGCACGGTCGTCACGACCTCGACGAGGAGCTGCGTCAGCGCCAGGTCGGGCGCCGAGAGCCAGACGAACGACAGGACCATGGCGAGCCCGGTGCCGGCCAGCGTGATCATGGCCGCGAAGCGGTGGAACTTCGCCAGGTAGCCCGTGAGGGACGCGCAGACGGCGCCTATCGCCCACACGGCCACGTAGGCCGGCTCCAGGAGGTCGCTGCGCACGGGCCCGAAGGGAAGGTGCCAGCCGGCGCCCCGCACCGCCTGCAGCGCGAACGGCCACAGGCCGGCGCCGAGCGCGACGAGCGTGAGGAGCAGCATCTGCGGCTGCAGGCGCGCCGTGCTCAGCCAGCGCAGGCCGGCGGTGGCCCCGCGCACGAGGGCCAGGAACGTCAGGTCGAACACGCGCCTCGCCCTCACGCGCCCCGCCCACGGCGGGCCCTCGTCGGGGCTGTCGGCGAGGTACCGCCTGAACGCGGTGTAGGCCGTGGCGCCCGCGGCCAGGGCGATGAGGCTGAGCTGGAGGGCGGGGGTGAAGCCGTGCCACAGCGCCAGCGAGTAGTCGGGCGTGGCGGCGCCGAGCACGCTGCGCACGGCGTTCTCCAGCAGCGGCCCGACGACGCGCGCCGGGAGGATGCCCACGGCCAGCACGACGAGCACGAGCAGCTCGATGGGGAGGCGCATCCAGGCGACCGGCTCGTGCGGCTCCTTCGGCAGGTCCTTGGCGGGCGGGCCGAAGAAGACCTGGTGGATGAACCTCACGGAGTAGACGACGCCGAACGCGCTGCCGATGGTCGCCAGCACGGGCAGGAGGCGGTCGAGGAACGTGCCGCTGTGCACGGCCAGCGTCTCGGAGAGGAACATCTCCTTCGACAGGAAGCCGTTCACCAGCGGCACGCCGGCCATGGCGGCCGTCGCGATGATCGCCAGCGCGCCGGTGAACGGCAGCGCGCGGATCAGCCCGGAGAGCTTGCGGACGTCGCGCGTGCCGGTCTCGTGGTCGATGATGCCCGCCGCCATGAACAGGCCGGCCTTGAACGTCGCGTGGTTGAGGACGTGGAACACCGCGGCGACCAGCGCGGCGGGCGTGGCCAGGCCGAGGAGCAGCGTGATGAGGCCCAGGTGGCTGATCGTCGAGTAGGCGAGGATGCCCTTGAGGTCGTTCTGGAAGATCGCGACGAACGCGCCGAGCAGGAACGTGATGAGCCCGGCCGTGCCGACCCCGAAGTACCAGACGTCCGAGGGCGAGAAGACGGGCCACAGCAGTGTCATGAGGAAGATCCCGGCCTTGACCATCGTGGCCGAGTGCAGGTAGGCCGACACCGGGGTGGGCGCGGCCATCGCGTGCGGCAGCCAGAAGTGGAAGGGGAACTGGGCGCTCTTCGAGAACGTGCCCACGAGGATGAGCACGAGGGTGGGCACGAAGTAGGGGTGGGCGCGGATCTCCTGCGCGGCGGCGAGCACGGCGTCGACGTCGTAGCTGCCCGCGATGCTGCCCAGGACGATCACGCCGAGCAGGAGGCAGAAGCCGCCCAGCGACGTCACGAGCAGGGCCATGCGCGCCCCGTCGCGCGCGTTGGCGTTGTGGTACCAGTAGCCGATCAGCAGGAACGAGAAGAGGCTGGTCAGCTCCCAGCCGAACACGAGCTGGATGAGGTTGCCCGAGAGCACGAGCAGCAGCATCGAGCCCATGAAGGCCTGCAGCAGGCCGAAGAACCGCGGCACCGGGTCCTCGGCCGACATGTAGTAGCGCGCGTAGAGCACGACGAGAGCGCCGATGCCGGCGATCAGCAGGGCGAAGAGCCAGGAGACCCCGTCGAGGCGCAGCGAGAGGTTGAGGCCGAGGCTGGGCAGCCACGTGACCTCGTGCTTGAAGACCGCGCCGCCGGACACGCGCGGGTAGAGCGCGATGACCAGACCGAGCGTCGACAGGGACACGAGCCCGGCCAGCGCCGCCGCGGCCTTGCGGGCGCGCGTGTGCAGGCTGGAGGAGAGCGCGCTGCCCAGGAAGGGCAACACCGTGAGGGCGGTGAGCATGGCGGCGTCTACGGTCATCGCTCGGGAAGCGCGCGCGAGGCGCGCGACCGCATTGTACGGGGTAGGCCGTGAACCCCGATGGGGCGGGTCCGGGCGGACGCCGGGCCGCGCCGGGCCGTTCGAGCGGTGGGCCCCGGTCGCGCTCAGCGTCGGCCGGGCGTCACCGAGGTGCCAGCCGGGCCCGGCTGCGCTCCCCCGGTCCTGGGACCCGTCCCGCACCGTGATAGCGTTCGGCCCATGACCCTCGACGCGGCAGCCGCCGCGCGCTCGCTCCTGGAGGACGCCGTCGCCGAGCGGGTCACCCCCGGCGCCGTGCTGCACGCCGCCGCCCGCGACGGACGCGAGCTCGTCCTCACCGCCGGTTGCCTCACCTACGACGAGGCCGCCGAGCACGTCACGCCGGACACCGTCTACGACCTGGCCTCGCTCACGAAGGTCGTCTCCTGCCTGCCGCTGCTCCTCCACCTGCTGTCGGCGGGCGAGGTCCGCCTCGGCGACAAGGTCTCCCGGTTCTTCGCCAACGCCGGCTGGTTCCAGGAGCCCTCGCTCGGCGACGTGACGCTCGAGGAGCTGGCGCTGCACAGCTCGGGCCTGCCGGCGTGGCGACCGGTGTTCGCCAACGTGAGCGTGCGCCGCACCGCGCTGGCCCACGTGCTCCAGACGCCCCTGATCGGGGAGAGGGGCCGCTTCGTCTACAGCGACCTCGGCGTCATCGTCCTCGGCGCCGTGATCGAGCGCGTGACCGGCGAGAGGCTCGACGCCGCCTTCCGCCGCGTCGTCGCCGAGCCCCTCGGCATGACGACGGTGCGCTACGCGCCGCTGCCGGAGGGCGTGAAGGTGGCCCCCACCGAGGACGACGGCCTGCGCGGCGGCGTACTGCGCGGCGAGGTCCACGACGAGAACGCCTGGGCCATGGACGGCGTCTCCGGCCACGCCGGCCTGTTCGGCACCGCCGCCGACCTGAGCCGCTACGCCGCGGCGTGGCTGCGCCTCGAGGCGCCCTTCGCCTCCCCCGAGTGGCTGGCCGAGGCCGTGACCGACCGCTCGCGCGGCTCCGGTCCGGCCCGGGGCCTGCTGTGGCGGCTGCGGGACGACGACGACTGGCCGATCGGCGACGGCGTATCCCGCCGCGCCTTCGGGCACACGGGCTTCACCGGCACGAGCATCGTCGTCGACCCGGAGGCCGGCTGGACCTGCGTGCTCCTGACGAACCGCGTGCACCCCAGGCGCGGCGACGCTGGACCCGTGTCCCGCCTGCGGCGCGCCGCCCACGAGCTGGTGGCGCGCGCCTTCGGGGGCTGAGCGTGCCTGCGGCGCGCGACCTGCCGCCGGCGGTCGTAGTCGGCGTCATGTCCGGCACCTCCGCCGACGGCATCGACACCGTGACGGTCCGCCTGGCCCGCCAGGACGGCCGGCTCGCCTGGGAGGTGCTCCGCCGCGCCGCCCACGCGTACCCGGACGACGTCGCCGCCGACATCAGGCGGGCGATGGACCCGGAGCGCTCCGACGTCCTGTTGATCACGCAGCTGCACCAGCGCATCGGCCAGGCCTACGCCGACGCCGTGGCCGCCGCTCAGACGGAGCACGAGGTCGACATCGTCGGGCTCTCGGGCCAGACCGTCTACCACGTGCCGCGCGTGGACGCTTCGCGCGGCTGGCACGTGAAGAGCACCCTGCAGCTCGGCGAGGCCGCCGTGGTGGCGGAGCGCTGCCGCGTGGTGACGGTGTCCGACTTCCGTCAGTCCGACCTGGCCGCCGGCGGGCAAGGGGCGCCGCTGGTGCCTTTCTCCGATCACCTCCTCTACTCGCGCCCGGGCGTCGCCCGGGCGGTGCTGAACGTCGGCGGCATCGCCAACGTGACCTACCTGCCCGCCTCGCAGGACCCGGGCGGCGTCGTGGCCTTCGACACCGGGCCGGGCAACTGCCTCATGGACGAGGCGGCGCAGGCCTACCTCGGCGCCCCGCGCGACGAGGACGGCCGGGCGGCAGCGTCCGGGACGGTGGACGCGGAGGCGCTCGCCCGGCTGCTGAGCGACCCCTACTTCGCCCTCGAGCCGCCCAAGACGACCGGCCGCGAGCACTTCCACCTGGGCCACGCCCTGGCCCTGGGCTGGCCCGGCGGCGCGCCCGAGCGCCCCGAGGTCCTGCTGGCGACCCTCGCCCAGCTCACGGCCGTGACCGTGGCCGACGCCATGGAACGGTTCCTGCCCTCCGACGAGGCCCTCGAGGTGCTCGTGGCCGGCGGCGGCGCGCGCAACCCCGACCTCGTCCGCCGGCTGCGGCGGGAGACCGGCAGGCCGGTGACGACGTTCGCCGAGGCGGGCTACGACGACAAGGACCGCGAGACCCTGGCGATGGCCGTCATGGCCTACATGGCCGTGCACGGCGAGCCTAACGTGCTGCCCTCCGCGACCGGGGCGACACACCCGGTCGTGGCCGGCAAGGTCTGCGCTCCTGCCGGGGCGCGCTGCCCCTGGGCCAAAGGGGATTGAAGTGGAGAAGGCACCTCTGAAGAACGAGTAGAACCCGGACCCTACCTGGCTCTCGGACGCGTCCCACCTGTATCTCTAGGAGAGGCGCGCTCATTCTTAGACCGATCCACCAGTACTCGGACGAAGGCCACGAAATCCTTTGGCATCGGGGCAGGACGGCCGACCATTGCTGGCTTATGCAGGTAACGTGACCACGGCATGGGCTTGTGGGCCGGAACGTGAATTGCCCCGCATAGTCTCATGTGCGGGCCGGGACACATGGCGCGCCGTCGCTTCATGACGCCTTGTTGTCCGCAAGGCGTACGCTTGTGGTAGCGGTTTATTACGGCAGGGCTGAGGTGGTGCGCTAAGGGGGGAAACGGGCTCAACCCTGAAGGATGGCCGAAGCTGGGAAGCTGAAGGTAGTAAACACTGACCACGACTTCTCCGGCTTCGATTACCTGGCGAGGCTTCACGCCGAGGCCGCAAGCGTCGAAACCGAGACCATCTCGCTCGAGATGGGCAACGTCAACTGGTTCTCTGCCATCATGGCCGCTCCCCTAAAGGTCATCGCGGACCACTGGGTGGCAACCGGCAAGCGGGTCACCGTCGGTTCAGACCCGCTGCCGAGAACGTACGAGACCCTATGCAGGAACCACTTCCTCTGCTACTACGGGAGGGATCCCGTCCAGGACGGGTACAGCACATCGATACCAGTCACTCTGCTCCCGGACCGACAGGACCTTAAGGGCGCAGATTTTCTGATGGAGAAGGTCGCCAGGTCACCTTACTTTCCAAGCCGGATGTCGCCGCGGTTCAAGAGACACTTGTTGACGAGCTTCGGCGAGGCGTTCAGCAATGTCAGACAGCATGCCGAGACTAGCAATGTTGTTGCCTGCGGGCAGTACTACGTGGCCAAGCAGCGCCTGGCGGTAATAGTGGCCGACGGCGGCGTCACGATTCCTCACAAGGTCTTGGGTCACGTGCCTTCGCGACTGTCGCCGGTCGATGCGGTCCGTTGGGCCATGGACAGGGGGAACACGACTCGGAGTGATGGTCTGGGCGGCGACGGGCTGTGGCGGTTGCGGGAGTTCGTCTCTGACAACCAAGGCTCTTTGACAGTAGTGTCCGGAAGAGTCTACTGGCGGCAGGAGGGTTCGAACGAGATCGGAAGGTTCTTGAGCAGCCCATTTCCGGGAACCTGTGTCCACTGGGAGATCGCGGTTCGTGACGACCGCGTCTACGACACGGATGCTGTGAGCTAGGTACGCATAATGGCCTTCGTCACTGACGGGGCGGCCAGCCTGGGCAGAATGGCCCTATACTAAACTGTCGGTCCTTGGAGGCGCGACGCATGAGCCAGACCGCCACTATCAGGGTCGCAGACCTTATCGGATCGTCGTTCGCGGTGGCTACGGACGACGCCATGAGGGTTCACGAGGTCATAAAGGAGAAGCTTCAGAAGGGTGAGGTGGTGACCCTGTCATTCGAGGGCATCGACATGCTCACCACCTCCTTCGTGAACCCCTGCATAGCCTACCTATACAGGACCTTCCCAGCTGAAGTGATTGAGAAGCGGTTGAGGTTCGAAGGCGTCTTCCCTGAGGACAAGGAGAAGATCGACCGGGCCAAGGAGCGTGGCCGGGAGTTCTACTCCGACCCGGCTCTATTCGAGTCGCTATTGGTGGCCTCCGATCACTAGCAGTGTCGGTTCGGACGGTCCGTAGCTATCGCTTCTCGAGAAGCGATGAGGTCGTTCTGGATACCAATGTCCTTGTTTTCGTATTTGCGGCGAGCTACAACATCGAACCCGATCACACTCGCCGGGGCTCCCCTTACACGAAGGCGTACAACGAGCTGCTTGTCCGCAGGGCGCAAATCATCCTTCTCGACGTCGTCTTGGCGGAGTTCTTCGGGGTAATGGAGGCTATGGCGTCTCGCCACTGGTACAAAGTTGGCGGTGGGAGGAACCTGATTCCCGTCGAGGAGTGGCAGGAGCGCAAGCAGTTTCGCCGCAAAGGCCCGTACCCGACTCTCCTCAAAGAGTTCCGCCAGGCGACGGCCGACATCTTGAAGCACGCGCGGTTCGAGAAGGTCGCTTTAGACGAGACCTCGATCGGTCAGGTCCTGGCTGATGTGGAAGCGAAGCGAATCGGCATCAACGACGTCCTTATCGCCCGTCATTGCGAGACGTCGGGTAGGGTCCTCTTGACTAGCGACGCCGATATGCTTCAGTTCCAAGACCGCATAGACATCGTTCACGGCGCCTAGGGCTCCCACGTCCCCATGGCCCTGAATGTGTGACCCGACATGAGCGTGGGCTTCTCATCGCAGGACTCCCTCACATATCTGGCTATACGACCCTGGGACCGCACTTGGGTCACAGCCCGGGCCTGTGCGGGCGGAGGCCTCACGTAGACCCATACCGTCTAGTCGAGAGCCTATAGGAACGCCGCGGCTGGGGGCGAGCCGATATGCGGTGGGCTCTTGCGCGGACCACCGCCGCCGATGCCGAACATCTCCCGGTGCCGCCTCGCCGGCGGCGCTAGGTTGGGTCCACCATGAAACTGCTCTGCGCGGCTGACCTCCACCTCGGTCGGCAACCGAGCCGGCTCCCCCGGCACCCAAGCGACCTGGCAGACCGCCTCAGGCCCGCCGCGGCGTGGCGGCGCCTGGTGGACACGGCGGTCGCTGAGGGCGTGACGGCGGTGCTGCTGGCCGGCGACGTCGTGGAGGACGAGCACGACTACTTCGAGGCGTTCGCCGACCTCAGGCGCGGCGCGCAGGACCTGGCCGACGCGGGCATCCGCCTCCTGGCCGTGGCGGGCAACCACGACGTCGGGGTGCTGCCGCGGCTCGCTCGGGCCGTCCCGGCCGTGACGGTCCTCGGCGAGGGGGGCCGCTGGGAGGCGGTGACGCTGGAGGCGGGCCGCGCGAAGGCCAACGTCGTCGGCTGGTCGTGGCCCGACAGGCAGGTGACGGAGTCGCCGCTCGGCGGCCTCGCGGACGGCCTCGCCGCGCTACCCCCCGCGCCCACGCTCGCGCTGCTCCACTGCGACCTGGACCAGTCGCGCAGCCCCTACGCCCCCGTCAGCCGCGCCGACCTCGCGGGCGCGCCAGTCGACGCCTGGCTCCTCGGGCACGTGCACAAGCCCTCGTTCTCCGCCGACGCCAGCGGCCGCTGGTGCGGCTACCTCGGCAGCACCTTCGGGGCCGACCCGGGCGAGGAGGGGCCGCGCGGCGCCTGGCTCGTCACGGTCGGCGCGGGCGTCGAGGCGCGTCTCGTGCCGCTGTCGCCGCTGCTGTTCGACACCGTAGAGGTGGACGTCACCGGCGCGGAGGCGCCTGCCGGCGTCAGCGAGCTCGTCACCGACGCCCTCGAGGCGCACGGCGAGGAGCTCGCGGGCTGGGGCGAGAACCGGCCGCTCGCCGTCGGGGTCAGGCTGCGCGTCGTCGGGCGCCACCGCCTGCGGGCCGAGATCGCGGACCACCTCGCCGAGGAGGACCCGCGCGAGCTCGACGCGACGTTCGCGGGCGCCCGGTACTTCGTCCACGACGTCTCGTTCGAGGTCTACCCGCCTATCGACGTCGCGGCCGTCGCCGGCTCGGAGGGGCCTCGCGCCCTCATGGCGCGGCGCCTGCTGCTCCTCGACGGGCCGCCGTGCGAGGAGAGGACGGCGCTCATCGCGGGTGCCCGCGAGGCCATGCTCGAGGCCGCCGGGCAGAGGGACTACAAGGGCCTGGAGCCGCCGGAGCTCGACGACGAGGCCGTCGCCGCCACACTGCGCCGCGCCGCGTCGCGCCTGCTGGCGGAGATGATGGAGATGCGGGCGTGAGGCTCGAGTCAGTCCACGTGAGCACGCTCGACGGCCTCAACGGCCCGCTCGAGGCCCGCGGCTTCGTCCCCGGCGTGAACGTCGTCGTGGGGCCCAACGCCTCGGGCAAGTCGAGCCTCATAAGGGCCCTGCGCGCGGTCCTCTACCCAGGCGGCGAGGACGGCCTCGTCGAGGTCAGGCTCGGCCTCGTCGCCGACGACGGCTCGCCGCTCCTGGCCCACCGGCTGGGAGAGGGCGTCACGTGGCTGCGCGCGGGCCGCGAGGCGAGCGCGCCCCGCCTGCCGTCGCCGGACGTGCTCGGCGCCTACGTGCTGGAGCTCGAGGACCTCGTCGCGGGACGCGACGGACGACACAAGGGGGGCAGGGGCTCGGTGGACGAGCACATCGCCGAGCGCCTCCAGCTCGAGCTCACGGGCGGGGTCGACTTCCAGGCGCTGCGCAAGGGGCTGGGCACGCCCGGCAAGGGCGTCCGCACCTACGCCGCCGACCTCAGGAAGGCCGAGAAGGAGCTCTCTGACCTCAGGCGCGAGCTCTCGCGCCTCCACGAGCAGGAGGAGGCGCTGGGCGCGCAGGAGGAGCTGCTCGAGGCCCAGCGGAGGCTCGCCGCGCGCGGGGCCGCCGTGCGCGCGGCGCGCGACCTCGCGGCGGCCGTGGCGGAGGCCGCCGCCGCGGCGGCGACGCTGCGCGACCTGCCGCCCGCGCTGGCCGAGCTCGTGCCCAGCGACGTCGAAGCCGTCGAGGAGTTCGCCCGCGACCTGCGCGCCGCTCTCGAGGAGGCCGAGGAGAGGAGGCGTCGCCTGCGGGAGGCCGAGGACGTGGCGCGCGGCGGCAGGCTTCCGGCCGTGCTCACGCTGGCGTCCGCGCGGGAGCACGTCGCGCTGGCGGAGGAGCTGTGCGAGCTGCACGAGCAGGCGGCGGCCACGGCCGCGGACCTCGCCGACCAGCGCGACGCCGTCGCGGAGTCGTGGCGCCACATGGGCGGCGTCGCCGGCCACGCAGGCGCCGAGCGCATCGACCGCGCCGCGGTCGACGGCGCCGCGTCGGCGGCGCTGGACGTCCACGCCGCCGGGCTGGAGGAGGAGAGGCTCTCGCGCCGGCTGCGCGAGGTCGAGGAGCGCCTCTCGGCGCTCGACGAGCCCTTCGCGGCGGAGCGCGTCCCGGCGCAGCGCCGCGCCGCGCATGAGCTCGCGCGTTGGCTCGAGCTGCCGCCGCCGGCGCCGAGGCTGCCCGGCTGGGCGTGGGGCGTGACCCTGGCGCTGGCGGCAGCGGCGCTCGCCGCCGCCCAGCTCCTGCCCGCCCCGTGGCCCGCCGTCGGCGCCGGCGCTCTGCTGGTCTGGCTGCTCGTGGCGTTCGCCGTGTGGCGCCGTCCGCGCGCGCCCGGTCGCGACGTCGCCGACGCCGCGCTGAGCCGGGCGCTGGCCGCCGCCGGCGTATCACCGCCGGCCGAGCTGACGCACGAGGCCGTCGCGCGCCTCCTCGCCGACGTCGTCGAGGCCGCCTCCGCGGCCGAGCGGAGGCGCGAGGAGCGCGAGAGGCTGGAGGAGCTGTCGGCTCGCCTGCGGGACGAGCTGGCCGAGGCGCAGCGCCGCCGCCAGGACGCCGCCGCGCACCTGGCGAGCCTCCGCGACGAGCACGGCTTCACGGCGCGTGGCGACGCCGGCTTCGTCCAGTGGCTGGCGCTGGCCAGGGAGCACGCGCTGGGCCTCGTCAGGCTGCGCGGCCTGGAGGCCCGCCTGGGCGAGCTCGAGGCGCGCCGCGCGGCGGCCTGCTCCCGCGTGATCGACCACCTCGTCGCGGCTGGCGAGCCCGCGCGAGCCGACGAGGCGGCCACCGTGCTCCGCGAGCGCTGCCGACGCGTCTGCGACGCCGTCGCCGCCCGCGACGCCGCCGCGGCCAAGGTCGCGGAGCTGACGCAGGGCATCGAGGCGTCGCTGGCGAAGGCTGCCGCGGCCGCGCGGCGTCTGGCGGCCCTCTCCGAGAGGCTGGGCTACCGGCCGGAGGACCTAGAGGACGGCATCCCCGCGTCGGCCGAGGCGTGGACGCCGGAGCGGGTCGACGGCCTGCGCCGGCACGTCGCGCGTCTAGTGAGCCTGCGCTCCGAGTACGAGCGCGCCCGCAAGCGCCTGGCCGACGCCGAGGCGCAGGCGGAGCTGTGCCGCGGCTCCCTGTCCCCGGAGCCCGAGCTCGTCGCGGCCGCGGAGGCCGGGGATCTCGCCGCCATCGACGCCGTCCAGGCCGAGGCCGAGCGGGCGGAGGCCGAGGTCAAGCGCCTCAGCGAGGCCATCGGCGCCCTCAAGGGCCGCCTCGAGACGGCGGGCAAGGAGCGCGCGCTGGAGCGGGCGGCGGCCGCCGCCCGCCGCGCGCGTGACGACCTCGAGGCGCACCGCGAGGCGCGCATGGAGCACGCCGCGGCGAGCTACCTCCTCGACGACGTGGAGGGCGAGCACGAGGCCGTGGCGAAGCCGGCGGCGCTGGAGCGGGCCAGGGAGTGGTTCGGCCGCGTCACCCGGGGCGACTTCGAGCTCACGTTCGAGAGGTCGTCGGCCGGGTGGCGCTTCGGCGCCGTCGACAGGCGCGACGGCGCGGCCGATCGGCACCTGAGTCTCGAGGAGCTCTCGACCGGCACGCGGGCACAGCTTCTGATCTCGGCGCGGCTGGCCTTCGCCCTCACCGCCGAGGAGGCGGCGACCGACGAGACCGTGGAGACCCTGCCGTTCGTGCTGGACGAGGCCCTCACGACGTCCGACCCCGTCAGGTTCGCCCAGGTCGCCGCGGCCGTCCTCGACGTCGTCGAGGCGTCGGGCAGGCAGTTCGTCTACCTGAGCGCGCGGCCGGAGGACGCCGAGCTGTGGCGGAAGGCGGCGGCGACGCGTCCCGGCGTGCCGCTCGCGGTCATCGACCTGGCGGGCAGCGCCGCCGCCGTCGAGCGGGCGACCGCGCCAAGCCGCCCGGGGCTGAACTGAGAGAGGCACTGCGCCCTCACTCGCCCGACCACGCCGCCGGCAGGCTGCGCTCGCCGGTGGCCAGGCGGCGCGCCAGCTCGGCCGCGGCGGCGACGGGCGGGGCCGTCGACACGGTGAGCCGGGTGCCGGAGGGCAGCGCGCGCTCCAGGGGATCCACCAGGGCGGGGCCGGCACCGGCCACGCCGCCGGCGAGGGCGACGGGCATCAGCTGCCCGAGGCGGCCGCACACGACCGTGGCCAGGCGGGCGAGCTCGCGGCCGGCCTCGGCCAGCACCTCGCGCGCCACGGCGTCGCCGCGGGCCGCCGCGAGCGCCACGGCGGGCGTGAGGGAGGCGACCCGCGCGCGCCCGCCGCCGTACACGGCGTCGCGCACGGTGGGCCAGTCCGAGCCGCCCAGCGCGCCGAAGACCGCCGTCGCCAGACGCCCCGTGGGCGGCGCTCCCGCCTCGTCGGCGGCGCGCAGCAGGCGCTTGAGCGCCTCGCGGCCGATCCAGTAGCCGCCCCCGGCGTCGTCGATCAGGTAGCCGTGGCCGCCGGCGCGCACGATGGCGCCGTCGCTCGCCACGTGCACGGCCACGCTGCCCGTCCCGGCGTACACGAGCACCCCGGCGCCGGGCTCGAAGGCCGACAGGTACGCGGTCACGACGTCGCCCAGCACCGTCACCGCGCCATCGCCCAGGCCCAGTCGCTCGCGCAGGAACGCCTCGAGCCGGCGCGCCTGCGGCGAGCCCGTGTCGAGGCCGGTGACGCCCGCCACCACGCGCTGCGGCCGGGTGACGGTCAGCACCTCCTCGGCCAGGGCGCCGAGGTTGGCGAGCGCCGGGCTGGCCTCGCGGCCGAGCTCGATCGCCGACACGGGGCCCACGCGCCCCTGCGCCACCGGCGAGCCGTCGACGCCGAGGAGCAGCCACCGCGCGCTCGAGCCGCCGGCGTCGATGCCGAGGACCGGGGCGCCCGCGCCGGTGCCCTCGCCGCGCGTCTCCCCCTCGGCCACGGCACCGCCCTGGGCCCCGAGCACCGGAGCCGTCACGGCGCCGCCGGTCCCGAAGCCACCGGCACCAGCCTGGCGAGGCCCAGGGCGGCCCGCACCTCGTCGGCGACGGCGGGCGGCAGGCGGTCTGAGACGACGAGCCGTGGGCGCAACGCCCCGGGCGGTCCGAGGCGGACCGCCGTCAGCCAGCCGGCGGCGACCTCGGCCTCGAACGCAGACGCCAGGCCCACGCCGAGGCCGGCGCCGGCGCTCACGGCGTAGCGCACGGCCGCGGCGCTGCCGAGGGTAGCCACGCGCGCCGGCTCGAGCCCCAGCGCCCGCAGCTCGGCGCGGGCGCGCCCCGCCACCTCGCTGCCCTCCGGCGGCAGTAGCAGCGTGGCCTCGCGCACGGCGACGGGGTCGACCTCGCCGTCCAGGAGGAGCCGCGCGCCCGCCGGGGCGACGAGCACGAGGTCATCGGCTGGGAGGTCCTCGGTCCGCAGGCCGGGCTCGGCGCCGGCGGGCGCCCACAGCACCGCGGCGGCGTCACGGTCGCCGCGCCTGACGGCCTCGACGAGGTCCCGGGACCACGCCTCCTCCACGTCGAGCGAGGTGTCGGGCCCGGCCAGGGTCGCGAGCCGGCCGGCCAGTCGCGGCGCGAGGTCCGGGTCGAGCCCGAGGCGGAGCGGCGCGCCGGAGAGCGACCCGGCGGCGAGCCAGCGCGCGGCGCCCTGGAGGGCGGCGCGCGCCTCGCGGGCGAACGGCAGCAGGCGCTCCCCGACGGGCGTGAGCTTAGTGCCCGTGGCGGTGCGCATGGTCAGGGGCTCAGGCGTCAGCCGCTGCAGCGCGGCGATGCGCCGGCTCACCGACGACTGCCCGATGCCGAGGAGCTCGGCCGCGGCGCTCTCGCTGCCGGTCTCGTGCAGCGTGAGCAGGGTGATGAGCGGTTCGGCGTCCGGCAGCTCGGCCACGCGGCCATTATGCATGAAGCGCATACTGTGGCGCGCGGCGTTCGTCCAGCCACCTATCGCGCGGCGCCGCCTGGTTAGAGTGTCTCGCCCGCCGCCGGCGGTCGGGCTGGTCCATCGGACCAAGGGGCCGGCCGGAGGGCGCCCCCAGGTCCGACGGACCGGTCGAGGAGCGCACGGCCGGGCTCGCCGCCTCGGTGCGCGGTCTGTCGGGAGGGTGATGGGGAGCATGATCCTGCAACGCTTCTACGACGAGGACCTGGCGCAGGCCAGCTACCTCATCGGCTCCGAGAGGACGGGCGAGGCGATCGTGGTGGACCCGCGGCGCGACGCCCACGTCTACCTCGCTGCCGCCGCGGCGAAGAAGCTCAGGATCGTGGCGGTCACCGAGACCCACGTGCACGCCGACTACCTCTCCGGCTCACGCGAGCTCGCGTCGGCCGCCGGCGCCGACCTCTACCTCTCGGCCGAGGGCGGACCCGACTGGCGCTACCGCTTCGACCACCTGCCCCTGCACGACGGCGACGTCATCGAGGTGGGCGAGGTGACCCTGAAGGTCATGCACACGCCGGGCCACACGCCCGAGCACGTCTCGTTCCTCGTCACCGACGGACCGCACGGCCAGCCCGGCTACCTCCTCAGCGGCGACTTCGTGTTCGCCGGCGACGTCGGTCGCCCCGACCTCCTAGACGAGGCCGCCGGCTACCGCGACACCAAGTACGAGGGCGCCAGGCAGCTCCGGCGCAGCCTGCGGCGGCTGCTCGCCGAGGTGGGCGATCACGTAGCGGTCTGGCCCGGCCACGGCGCGGGCAGCGCCTGCGGCAAGTCGCTGGCGGGCGTGCCCAGCACCACCGTCGGCTACGAGCGGCTCACGGCCTGGTGGGCCGGCCTCCTCGACGACGAGGACGCGTTCACGCGCGAGCTGCTCGCCGGACAGCCGGACGCGCCCAGCTACTTCGGCCGCATGAAGCGCCTCAACCGCGACGGGCCGCCCCTCCTCGGCCAGAGACCCCCGCTGCAGCGCCTCGAGGCCGCCGGACTCGCCGGGCGGGTGAACCGCGACGTCGTGCTCATCGACACCAGGCCGCTCGTCCAGCAGCGACGCGGCGTCGTGCCCGGCTCGCTGTCGGTGCCGGGCGGCGGCTCCTTCGCGACCTACGCCGCCTACGCCATCGACCCCGACACCGAGCGCCGCCCCCTGGTGCTCCTCGCCCGCGATCAGGAGCACGCCGAGAGGCTGCGCGAGCGCCTCAGCTACGTGGGCATCGACGACGTGATGGGCTACGTGACCGACCTGAACGGCCTCCCCACGCGCCCGGTGCCCATGCTGAAGCCGGAGGAGGCGCGCGCCAGGTCCTCGGAGCTGGCCTTCCTCGACGTGCGCACCGCCCAGGAGCACGCCACCGGCGCCGCGCCGGGCGCCGTGAACATCCACGCCGGGCGGGTGCTGACGCGCATCGCCGACGTGCCCAAGGGCCGCACGCTCGTCGTCTACTGCCACGCCGGCGGCCGCGCGGCCGTCGTCGCCAGCCTGCTGCGGAGCCGAGGCTTCGGCGACGTGGTGGAGCTCTCCGACTCGGAGGGCGCCTGGACGGCATGATGTACGTCGGGAACGCGGGTTAGCTGAGCCGCTCGGAGGGGTTGATGTTCGACGAGATCGGGCCTGAGGACGTGGCCGCATGGCTAGCGGGCGGCGCCGTGCTGGTCGACGTGCGCGAGGCCTGGGAGTTCGAGAGGGGGCACGTGCCGGGCGCCGTGAACGTGCCGATGAGCGAGATCACCAAGCGGCTGGGCGACGTGCCGGACAACGTCGTGGTCGTCTGCAACTCGGGCTCGCGCTCGGCCCACGTGGCCGGCTACCTCGCCCTCAACGGCTACAAGAGGGTGGCCAACCTCGCCGGGGGCACGGCCGGCTGGGTCGAGGCCGGCTTCGGGATCGAGCTGGGGTCTGAGACCGCCGACTGACGGCGTGACCGCGGCGGGCGGCGGCTCGGCGAGCACCGCAGCCTCGTCCTCGCAGCGAAGCGGAGCGGCCTCGTCGCACGGGGTCCGCCTCGCCTGTGCCGGGCGACCGCGCCTCACGGGCGCGCTGCTCCTCCTGCTGGCCGCCCTGTCCCACGCCGCGGCCCAGCCGTTCGACCCGCCGCGCGGCGACACGCGCCTCGTGGTCCTCGGCGACTTCAACGGACCCTACGGCTCCACCGACTACCCGCCCCCGCTCGCCCGCGTGATCGACGCGATCACTGGCACTTGGCTCCCCGACGCCGTCGTCTTCCCCGGCGACGTGATCGCCGGCCAGAGCCGCGACCTCACGCGCGAGGACCTCGACGCGATGTGGCGGTCGTTCGACGAGCACGTGGCCGCGCCGCTGCGCGCGGCCGGCATCGCCTACGCCCTGGCCGTGGGGAACCACGACGCCTCGAGCCTGCGGAGCGGCGGCGCCTACGCCTTCCCGCGCGACAGGGAGGCGGCCGCCGCCTACTGGTCCGACCCCGTGCACCGGGCGGGCCTCGAGGTGCACGACGACGCCGACGTGCCGTTCCACTACTCGTTCAGCGTGGGCGGCGTGTTCGTGGCGGTCATCGACGCCTCGAGCCCCTTGGTGCCGGAAGAGCGCCGCGCCTGGCTGGCGGAGCAGCTCGCCAGCGAGCCGGCGCGGCGGGCGTCCGTGCGGCTCGTGGTGGGTCACCTGCCGCTGGTCGCGTTCTCGGTGGGCCGCGAGGCGCCGGGAGAACGCCTCGCCGACGCCGAGGACCTCGCCGACCTGATGCGGGAAGGGTGCGCCGCCGCCTACGTCTCCGGCCACCACGCCGCGTACTACCCCGGCGTGTGGCGCGGCCTCGAGCTCTTGGCCGCCGGCGGCATCGGCGCCAGGCGGCTCCTCGGCTGGGACGGCGCGCCGCGCTCCACCGTGACCGTCGTGGACGTCTGGGAAGCGACGGGCGAGCTCACCTACACGACGTTCGACGCCGTGACGCTCGCGCCGCTCACGCCCGACGACCTGCCCGCCGCCCTGCCCAGCGGGGTGACGCTGTCGGCGCGGGCGGGAGGGGCGGTGGCGGCGACGGCGGGAGGCGGTGGCACGGCCGCGACCTGCGCCGGCGAAGGCCGGCTCGCCGCGGACCGGTGAGGGGCGCCGGAGTAGCGGCCGCGAGGCTCACTGCCCCCGCATCCGGGGGTCCAAGGCGTCGCGCAGCACGTCGCCCATGAAGTTGAACGCGATGACGACGACCGCGATGGCCAGGCCGGGGAAGACGCTGATCCACCAGGCCGTGGTGAGGTACGACTGGCCGTCGGCGATCATCTGGCCCCACGACGGCGTGGGGGGCTGGACGCCCAGGCCGAGGAACGACAGCGTGGCCTCGCCGATGATCGCGCCACCCACGCCTATCGAGTAGATGACGATGAGGCTGGGCAGCACGCCGGGGAAGACGTGCCTGAAGAGCAGCCGGGCGCTGCGCGAGCCCAGGGCCCGCGCGCCCTCGACGTAGTCGGCGTGCTTGAGCTTCAGGGTCTCGCCCCGCACCAGCCGCGCCACGCCCGACCAGCCCACGATGCCGAGGGCGATGTAGGCCGTCACCAGGCCGGGCCCGATCGTCACCGACAGGACGATGAGCAGCAGCAGGCTGGGGAACGCCTGGAGGATCTCGATGAGCCGGGAGATGAGCACGTCCACCCAGCCGCCGAAGTAGCCGGCCATGAGCCCGAACACGATGCCGAGGGCCAGCGACAGGAGCTGGGAGCCGAAGCCCACGGCCAGCGACACGCGCGCCCCGAAGATCAGGCGCGAGAGGACGTCGCGCCCCGCCCTGTCGGTGCCGAACCAGTGCTCGGCCGAGGGCGGCGCGGCCCTGAAGCTCACGGCGCGGTCGGGTCGGGCCGGGTCCCACGGCGCGATCTGCGGCGCGAAGACCGCGACGAGCACCAGCACGAGGATCACCGCGGCGGCCAGGATGGCCCCCGGGTCGCGGCGGACGCGCCGCCAGGCGATGCCCCAGGCCGAGATGCCACGCTCATCGGGCCCGGCTCCTTCCACGGCGACCAGCGCCATCAGTCGTACCTGATCCGCGGGTCGATGACGCCGTAGAGGACGTCGACCACGAGGTTCGCGAGGATGTAGAGGGTCGCGGTGTAGATCACGAGCGGGATCATCACGGGCAGGTCGCGGTCGAGGAGCGACTCGAGGCCGTAGCGCCCCATGCC
>DASVDQ010000085.1 GCA_036381035.1 Trueperaceae bacterium
GGCGAGCACGAGTTCCTCGGCCTGCCCTGGATCACGCCGACGATCCTCATGGCGCCGGCCAAGGGCGAGGCGCAGCTCAACGTCATGCCCGACGAGGCGTACCTGGCCCTCGACGTCCGCACCGTGCCGGGGCAGGACCACGACGCTCTCGAGGAGGAGATCCGGTCCGTCGCGCGCGGGCTCGAGGCGGCCACGCCGCGTCTGCGGTTCGCCGTCGAGCGCTTCGAGTCGCGCCCCTGGACGTCCACGGACCCGCACGACCCGCTAGTAGCGGCCGTCGAGGCCGTCTACGAGCCGGTCCTCGGCACGCCGCCCCGCTACGGCGGCGTCCCCGGCGCCACCGACGGCACGTTCCTGTGGGCGTGGAAGGGCGTCCCGATCGTGACGATCGGGCCGGGCGACAGGACGATCCCCCACCAGGTGAACGAGTTCGTGAGGCTCCCTGACGTCGTGGCGGCCGCCCGCCTTTACGCCGCCGCGTCCGTGGCCTACCTTGCCAGCTGAACGCCGCCGTGGGCGGCGCCTAGGCTGAGGTCGATCGGAGGAGTGAGAGGATGACAGCGAGAACCCTCAAGGTCGTGCTCACGGCCGCCCTGCTGGCCGCCGGCGTCGCCGCCGCCCAGGACCCGGCGCCGGTGCGGGGCGGCTCGATCGTCGTGGCCATCACCGCCGAGCCGCCGGGCTGGGACCCGTCGGCGTCGACCTCGCAGGAGATCCCCAGGGTCGTCTACGATAACGTGCTGCAGGGCCTCGTGCGCTTCGACGGGGACGGCCAGATCGTGCCGGCCCTGGCGACGTCGTGGGAGACCTCGGACGACGGCCTCACCTGGACCTTCCAGCTCCGCGAGGGCGTGAAGTTCCACGACGGCTCGGACTTCGACGCCGCGGACGTGGTCGAGAAGTTCGAGCGCGCCGCCGACCCCGACTCCGGGCACACGAACCACCAGTACTACGAGGCCATCGAGAGCGTGGAGGCGATCGGCGACCACGAGGTGGCGTTCCACCTCTCGCGCCCCAACTCGAGCCTGCTCTACAACCTGGCCCGGCCCGACTCCGTGATCAACCCGTCGGGCAAGGCCGAGACGCAGCGCACGCAGCCGATCGGCACGGGCCCGTTCGTGTTCGCCGAGTACGTGCCCGGCAGCCACGTGCGCCTCGAGCGCTTCGAGGACTACTGGGAGGAGGGCCTCCCCTACCTCGACTCCGCCGAGTTCCGCATCATCTCCGACCCCAACGCCCGCTTCGCCGCGCTCCAGGCCGGCGACATCGACATGATCGGCGTCGCGCTGCTGCCCGAGCAGTTCCAGCAGGTCCTGGCGAACCCAGACCTCAAGGCCACCCAGGGCTCCGGCACCGCCGAGATCACGCTGGCCCTGAACAACGCGCGCGAGCCGTTCGACGACCCGCGCGTGCGCCAGGCGATCACCCACGCGATCGACAAGCAGGCGATCGTCCAGGGCGCGATGTTCGGCCTCGGCACCGTGATCGGCACGCACATGAGCCCGGCCGAGAGCTACTACGTCGACCTCACCGACACCTACCCCTACGACCCAGAGCGCGCGCGGCAGCTCCTCGCCGAGGCCGGCTACCCGGACGGCTTCACCGTGCGGTTCGAACTGCCGGAGCCCTACAACATCGAGCGGCGCACCGGCGAGGTCATCGCCCAGCAGCTGGAGCAGGTGGGCATCGACGTCGAGCTCTCGGTCGTCGAGTGGGCCACCTGGCTGGAGCGGATCTTCCTCGGCGGCGACTACGACATGACGATCATCGGCCACTCTGAGCCGCGCGACATCAACGTCTACGCGAACCCCGACTACTACTACCACTACGACAACCCTCGCATCGGGGAGCTGCTGGCCGAAGCCGAGGAGGCCACGAGCCAGGAGGAGGCGACGGCCAAGTACCAGGAGATCGCCCGGATCATCGCGGAGGACGCCGTGAACGTCTGGGTCTTCTCCTCTCCCTACCTGGTGGCGGCGAAGCGCGACGTCTACGGCTTCTGGACCGACCAGCCCACGCCCTGCATCAACCTCGTGCGCGTCTACCGCGCACCGTAGCGCTAGGCGGGGGCGGCCCTGGCAGCCGCCCCCGCGCTATCTGACGCCCGTATCAGAGCGTGCTCGCCTTCCTCGTCCGCCGCTTCCT
>DASVDQ010000086.1 GCA_036381035.1 Trueperaceae bacterium
TCTGACGCCGAGGCGCTGTTCCGCCGCGCGCGCGAGCTGGCCGGCGCGATGGCCCTCACGGTCCCGGACCCGGAGCTGCGGGACCGCTACCTCGCGCGCGTGGCCGAGCTCGCGCCCCTGGCCCGACGCGCTGCCGCGGACGACGGCCTCACCGGACGCGAGGGCCAGGTGGCGGCGCTGGTGGCGGCGGGCAGGACGAACAAGCAGGTCGCGCGGGAGCTCGGCATCTCCGAGCGGACGGTGGAGAAGCACGTGAGCAACGTGCTCGGCAAGCTCGGGCTGTCATCGCGGGCCCAGCTCGCGGCGCGCTTCGCGGGGCTCGACGACGAGGCCGCCCGCCGCGCCGGAGAGAGCGCGGCGGGCGGCGGCAAGGGGCGGGGCGTCCGCGGGCCGGCGGGCGACGCCGCCGGCTGAGGGGCGCCCCGCCCCCTCGGGGCTCACTCCCCTTCCAGCGCGCCCTCCGGGAGGACCGCGAAGCACAGCGCCCGCGCGACGGTGTCGCCGCGGTTCGCCAGGCTGACCAGCGACCCCGCCTCCACGACCAGCGTGCTGCCGGGCTCGTAGGCGGTCTCGGGACCGCCGTTCACGGACACGGTCAGCGTGCCCTCGAGAACGTACGCCACGAGCTGGGGCTGCTCCATCTGGCCGGTCTCGGTGCCCGGCTCCAGGCGGAACTCGAACAGCGCCTGCACGAACGCCCCCTGGCCCAGCTCGAGCGGGGCCGCCTGCAGCATCGTGTCGGTGAACCCTTCCGGCATCTCTTCCTCCTGCGCCACGCCGAGCCCGGCGGCCACCAGCGCCACCGCGATCCCTGCTACCAAGAACGCCTTCCTCGTCATCCACTCGCCTCCTCGTGGTCCCCCACGCCCCCTGACCTCTCCCCGCTCTCTCGAGCTCCGGCGCCGGCCGACGCTCGGCGCGGCGCGGTCCCCGCGCGCCATCCCCGTGCTCGGGGCGAGCCGCGCCCCGGTCGCGCCGGGACGCCTCACAGGCCGCGCACCGGCCCGGTCTCGACGACGCGGAACACCTCGCGCCTGCCCTCGCGCACCAGCGGGGCGAACCGCCCGTACCAGGCGCGCCAGGCCTCGTCGCGCGACGCCCGCGCCAGGGCCGCCTCGAGCGCCGCGAGGTCCTCGAACTCGGTCTCGAGGACGACCGTGTGGAGCTCCCCGGTGAGGTCCGTCATCACGCGACCGACCTCGCCGCCCGGCCCGCGCGCCGGCGACGACGCCTCCTGGAGGAGCGCCAGCGCCTCCCGCGCCTTGCCGAAGCGCAGCCGGAAGACGTCCCTCACGAGCACCACGCCGCACCTCCCTTCCCCGGCGCGTGCGCCGGTCCCGGGGCCCGGGCGCCGGCGGCTCCTCCGGCGCTCGCCGCCGGGTCGCCGCGCGTGTCGCGCCCGCCCCTGGTTCGCGGGGAGGCTATGGCCGGGGGTGCGGGAGGTGCATCGGTAGAAACGCGTAGGCGCGTGGCGGGGCGGCGCGTACGCGGGCCGCTGCCCGCGATCGCCGACCTTCAGGCGAGCCTACGCCTAGCTATACAGACCGTTCCATCTCTCATGATGTACAGGCCGGTTCACCTCGTGGACATCGGCCCTCGCTCTAACGGCCCTGTCAGGCCCCGCTCACCCGGACACCCCATCATGTCCGGCGAAGGGTCCCACGGACCCTTCCATCGTGGGCCGAGGTAACTTCCTTACCTCTCCCCATCCTCTTCCGATGGACCCCGTGCTCCCCCGCGCGGGGTCCAAACTGCTGTGCCGGACGCTCGCGGACGCCCGAGACGCGACGCGCGGCCCGCGGCTTCGTGAGACCCTGGCGGCCGGAACGTCGTCGCCACCGACGCCCCCACGGGCCCGCGCGAGAAAAGCGCTTCACGAGGCGCTAATCGGTCACGCATAACCTTGCCTTGGCCCGCTGCGGTGTGATGTAATGGTCACTTGCGAGTCAATCCGTCCTCAGGAGGAACCCCTTTTCATGGATGAAAACCCACGCCCCGCCACGGGGAGCCCTGCCCCGGGCACCGACCAGGCCAACGATCAGAGCACCAGCCAGGCTCCAGCAGCGACAGCCGAACAGGGCGACGGCGCGCCGCTGGTGAACGAAGTCTCCAACGACGAACGGGCTCCTTCTCAGGACGCTGACCTCGGTCAAGGAAACGGTGCCAGCCAGCCGGTAGACGGCCAGGCCGTGGAGGCCTCGGCCGCCAACGACAGCGGCGCTCCCGCGAGCGCCGCAGCACCCACGAGCGGCGACGCTCCTACCGGCGCCGCCGAGGCGCCGGACGCCCCCGCGCAGGACGGCGAGCAGGCGGGCGCGCAGCCCGCCGGCGTCGTCACCGACGACGCGTCGGCGCAGGCCGCTCTCGACGCCATGGTCCAGGAGGCCGCCAGCCCCGAGGCATCGGCCGCCGCCTCGGCCAACGCCGCCTCCGGCGCGCCCGGCGCCGCAGCGGAGCAAGCCGGCGACGAGAACGGCGAGATCACCATGGAGGACGTGCTCGCCGCCTCCGACGAGCAGCTCGCGCGCAAGCCCGTCCACCGCGGCATGATCACGACCGGCCAGATCATCATGCTGCAGCAGGAGGGCATCGTCGTCGACGTCGGCGCGAAGATCGAGGGCATCCTCCCGTACAACCAGCTCTTCGAGTTCGAGACGAACCAGGAAGAGGCCGCGAAGTACTTCAAGCCGGGCGACGAGATCCAGGTCTACGTCGTCCGCTCCGACATCGCCAACAACACGATCGTCCTCTCGAAGAAGCGCGCCGACCAGGAGCGCGCCTGGAACCTCCTGCAGGAGATCTTCGAGAAGCAGAAGCCCGTCGAGGTGCAGATCGTCGAGAAGGTCCGCGGCGGCCTCGTCGCGAACCTCGGCGTGCGCGCGTTCCTGCCCGCCAGCCAGGTGGACGTCCGTCGCGTGAACGACCTCAGCCCCTACGTGGGCCAGCGCCTCAAGGTGCGCATCATCGAGCTGAACCGCCGCCGCAACCGCGTGATCATCTCGCGGCGCGCGATCCTCGAGGAGGAGATCGCCCACCTCAAGGAGGAGACGCTCAAGCGCCTCGAGCCCGGGGCGCGCCTCGAGGGCGAGGTCGTCGAGATCACCGACTTCGGCGTCTTCGTGAACCTCGGCGGCATCGACGGCCTGGTGCACCGCAGCGAGCTCACGCACGGACGCTTCAACCACCCGCGCGACGTCGTGAAGCTCGGCGACAAGGTGCGGGTCGAGGTCCTCGACATGGACCTCGAGCGCGAGCGCATCAACCTCTCGATGAAGAAGCTCGCGCCGAACCCGTGGGAGAACGTGCTGGCGAACTACGCCATCGGCCAGCGCATCGCGGGCCGCGTCACGAACCTCACGCCCTTCGGCGCGTTCGTCGAGATCGAGCCCGGCCTCGAGGGCCTCATCCACGTCTCCGAGATGAGCTGGACGAAGCGCGTCCGGCACCCCAAGGAGATCGTCAACGAGGGCGAGCAGGTCGAGGCGATGATCCTCAAGATCGACACGCAGCAGCAGCGCATCTCGCTCGGCCTGCGCCAGACCCAGCCCGACCCGTGGAGCAGCCTGCCCGACCGCTACCCGCCGGGCACCGAGGTCACCGGCCCCATCACGGGCATCACCGACTTCGGCGTGTTCATGGAGATCGAGGAGGGCATCGAGGGCCTCGTCCACATCTCCGAGCTCTCGCACGACCACATCGAGAACATCTCCGACCACTTCAGCAAGGGCGACGAGATCACCGCGGTCATCCTCAACATCGACCCGGTCGAGCAACGCGCCAGCCTCTCGCGCAAGCGCCTGATGCCGTACACGGCCGAGAACGCCGCCGAGTTCGGCGGCAACCAGCCGGCCGGCGGCGGGCGCGGCGCCTACGCCGGCGGCCAGCAGGGCGGCGGCCAGCGCCGGGGCCGCAGGGGCCGTCGCGGCGCCTCCGACATCGACTACGACTACAGCTACGTGGCCGCCGAGGCGGGCGCCAAGACGACCACCAAGCTCGGTGACGTCTACGCCGACCTCTTCGCCCAGTTCGGCCTCACCGACACCAAGGGCGAGCAGAAGGCCGAGACGGCCGACGCCGCCGAGGGCTCCGCCGACGAGGGCGCGTCCGCAGGGCCCGCCGACGCCGCGTCCGTGGCCGAGGCCGTCGACGCAGCGGGCGACTCCGGCGGACCCGAGTCCGCCGCCGAGGTCGCCGGCTCCGTGAGCGAGCGCGAGCTCGCCCAGGCCGTCGTCGAGGCGACGGGCGAAGGCACCAGCGAGGCGGCGGAGACCGCGGACGAGGCCGCCGCCGCCGAGGCCGAGCCGGAGGCCGCCGCGGACGAGGCTCCCCAGGCCGCCGCGGACGAGGCTCCCCAGGCCGACGCCGAGGCGGAGGCCGCGAAGGCCGAGGAGGAGGTCGACCCGGCCGACGCCATCGACGCCGCCGAGGCCGCCGCTCTCCTCACCGCCGCGTTCAGGCAGGGCCGCCGCCCGGCCAAGGCCGCCGAGGAGCAGGCCGAGGACGCTCCCGCGGCCGCGGGCGAGGAGGGCGCGGAGGCGCCGGCCGAGCAGCCCGACGAGGAGAAGGTCTGAGCCTCCCGTCCCCGACGCGAGACACCCGAGCGCCCTCCCCCTACCGGGAGGGCGCTCGCCTACGGGACCCATGAGCAGCGACCCCGACTGCGTCTTCTGCCGGATCGCCGCGGGCGAGGCGCCGGCCACGGTCGTCCACTCCGACGACACGGTCGTCGCCTTCCTCGACATCGACCCCGTCACGCCGGGGCACACCCTCGTCGTGCCCCGGGCCCACCTGCCGTCCCTGGCCGACCTCGACGAGCGCACGGGCGCCCGCATGTTCGAGGTCGCCAGGCGCCTGGCGGCGGCCCTGCGGGCCAGCGGCCTGCGCTGCGAGGGCGTGAACCTCTTCCTCGCCGACGGCGAGGCCGCGAGCCAGGAGGTGTTCCACGCCCACCTCCACGTCTTCCCCCGCTACGGGGGCGACGGCTTCGAGCTGAGGGGCCGCTGGGGGTCGAACCCCACGCCCGAGGAGCTCGAGGAGGCGGGCGCGCGGATCAGGTCCGCGCTCGCGGCAACGGACTCGGACGCGTAGCGTCGCCGGACGGGCCAGCAGCGGCGCCAGAGGAGAACGCCCTCCACGCGGAGGGCGTTCCTAGAACGCGGGCGGCCCCGGTCTGGGGGGTCGGAGTTAGGGCCGCACCTGGAGATAGCGCTTGAAGCGAGGAGGCCGCTGGTGGCGGAAGCGCTCTAGCCGGCGCGGCCGGCGAGGCGTCGCGGGCGGCGGGCGCGCCTCTCCCCGGGGCGGGCCCGGGTCCGGCGGTCTCACGGCCGGTCCCGCGGCGACCGCCTGGCCCTCACCGGGCCGCGGTCGAACACCGGCACGGCGTCGACGTCGTCGATGGTGAGGTCGAGGTACCCGGCCTGCCGGTGGGGGCCAACGGAGGGCCTGTACGCGGCGATCTCGTGCAGGGCCTGCCGCATCAGGCGGTCGAAGTGCCTGGGGGGCCTCTCCTTGACGCTCATGCCGGCGTGGCCTCGACGTCTTCCCCGCGGATGCGCGCCTTCGTGACGCGTGCCCACGTCTCCCAATCGAAGTCGTCCGGCCTCTCTCTCGGCCCGGCCGCCGGCTTCGCGTGCTCAGGTACGGTCACGGAGGCGCCGGCCTGATGCGCCGCGAGCACGGCGGCGTACGCCGCGCGGACGCGAGCTAGCTCGAGCTTCAAGCTGGCCACCTGCTTGAGGGCCTCGGCGAGACGCTCCTCGATTCCGCGGTCGAAGGTCGGGCTCGCTGATCTGGCCGAGGCCTGGCGAGACGATCCAACCTTGTCCATCGCGTCATCCTCCTCCTCGATCCGTCCTCGATCCGAGATGCGCCGAGTGACCTTCCGGCACGCTGGTACCTTAGCGGGACGGGAGTCAAACCGGAAGAAGCAGATGCACCAGGCGACTGGGGCAACGTACCCAACGCCGCGCGGAAGATGAGGATTCTCACAGACCGCGGGCGCCGACTCTAGTAAAGGGCGTCCTGGACGCGCGCCCCACGGTCACGGGTGCCGACGTCTCATGAGACGCGCGGGCCACGGACGCGGGGAGGGTCGGGACGACCCTCCCCGGACGGTCGCCTCGGGGCGATCGACGCTCTCGGGCGAGCCCCGCCGCGGCGCAGCGGACGGGCGCGCCTCAGCCCACCCTGGCCACCAGCCCGCGCTCGCGTGCCCACACGATGGCCTCGGCGCGGTTGTGGGCGCCGATCTTCGCGTAGGCGTTCGTCAGGTGGTTGCGGGCCGTGCGCTGCGAGATGCCCAGCCGCGCGGCCACCTCCTCGTCGCTCAGCCCGGCGGCCACGTACTCGAGCACCTCGCGCTCGCGCGGTGTGAGGTCGTGGTCCTCCGGCCCCACCGGCTCGCCGCGCCGCATCTCGGCCAGGCGCTGCACGACCGACCGGCTGAACCACTCGGCGTCCGCCATGACCACGCGGATCGCCGCCAGGAGCTGCTCCTGCGACCGGTGCTGCTCCGTGACGTCGTTGAACATCTTGAGCATGCAGCGCTGCCCGGCGTAGGCGACCTCCTCGCCGGAGAGGAGGATATCCCTCACCTGGCCGTCCTTCGTGCGCAGCTTGAGCTGCAGCTCGCGGAACCTGCCGCCCTGCCTCAGCGCCTCGTCGAGCCG
>DASVDQ010000087.1 GCA_036381035.1 Trueperaceae bacterium
GCGAGCGACCACTCGCGAAGCTCATCACCTTCTAGGATGTGCGTCGCGAACTGTAGAAGCCACCGGCGCGAAGGAAACGTAGTGATCTGCGACGCGCCGGAAAGATACCGATGCACGAACTGCTCGTTGTCCCGCACAAGCAAGCCGTGTGTCATCGGTGCCCATGCGCCGCGCTTCGGTATGTCGTAGGGCTGGGCGGTGGGGCCGCGGTTGATCATGCCTTTGCGGATAGAGGCGTTACCGGCGCCGGATTCGCGCTGAGCGAAGAGCAGCACGAACGCCGCGTCGGTGGGAATGGTCACGTTGTCGATTTCATGCCGCGTGTACGCCTGCGCATCGACATACTGAGACACTGAGCCCCCTGGTAGCCCGCCCCCCGAGATGTCGAAGAAATCCACGCCGAGACGCGTGCGTTCACCCGAAACGGCGCTCTTGATCTCCGCCGAAGCGGATATGACGTCACCGGCCGCAAGCCCCATGTCGGAGATGCGCATGCTCTCCGAGGTCGAGGGCAGCCAGTTCGTGAATTCGGTGGCCCCGACAACCTCTCTGCCGGCCGCGTCATATCGGACGAGATTCACCGACGGCCGCCGGATCGCGGGGAGCAGAATCGCGCTCATGCCATCGCCGGTCGAAACAGTTGACCGATCATCGCTTGCGTCTGCGCGCCGGCGATCTGCACGGCAGCCCTGACACCGCGCTCAACCGCCTGCTCCACAGCCACAGGATCGTGAGCGCCGCGAGCGTCTACGTTGATGGTCAACCCACCGAGTTTGTGGTTCGGGATTACCGTTCCCGCGGACCTCGGAGCAATCAGCTCAGGACCGCGCTCACCCACCATGTAGAAACGGCCGGGACTGATCTCGCCGCCCTGTGCTCTGCCGCCGCCGAAGCCGAGGAAGCCGAGGACCTTCGCGCCGAAACCGCCCGCGGGGAATGCGCCGGCAATGACGTTGATCAGCCCGCTCGCCGCGGCTTGCGCAGCCATGCGCTTCAGCATGTTGCCGAAGTTGACCTCGGCACCCAGGAAGGCATCAGCGAGCGAGTCCTCGAACGAGCGGCCGA
>DASVDQ010000088.1 GCA_036381035.1 Trueperaceae bacterium
GCCAACACCGCCGCCATCGCCCGCCTCGACAAGAAGGTCGACGCGGTCAAGGAGAGCGTCGACGCGCTCCGCCAAGAACGCAGGGACGACCTCAAGCGCCGTGAAGGCGCCGTCGCCGCCCTCGGCTGGCTCAAGTGGGCGTTGGGCGTGCTCGCTACCGTCATCGTCCTCGGCGGCGGCCTCGGCCTCTGGCGCGTCAACAGCCAATGGGTGACGGTCCAGGAACAACTCCAGCGCCTCCCCGGCCTGCCCGAGTGAACGCCTAACCCGTCTTGCGGCGCCGCACCTTCGCAGGCAGCCCGTGCCGCGTGACGAGCTGGTGCGCGCGCTGCCTCGAGACGCCCCACAGCATCGCCAGCTCCTTCACGGTCCTGCCCTCAGCCTCGCGCCGCATGCGCTCCACGTCACGGCGCGGCTTCGCCCGCGATTGGGGCTGGGCTCGGGGCTGGGCTCGGGGCTCGCGCCTCCTGACCGGCAAGCCATGGCGCCGCGCGCGCCCCCACGCGGTGCCGCGTGGGACGCCCCACAACGCGGCGAGCTCCGCGATCGTGCGGCCCCGCGCCTGCCGCCGCCACCGTTCGACGACACGCTCAGGCGTGCCACGCCCGCGAGCGCGGACGGTGAACCCGTGCCGCCAGGCACGAGTGAAGACCGTCTGCTCCGCCACGCCCCACATGCGCGCGAGCTCGTCGGCCGTGTGAAGCGCCGCCTCGCGCCGCCATCCCTCGACCGCCTCGATCGTCGCGACGCGCTTGCGCCCCTTGCGTGGCCCGCCGCGCTTCGCCGGCGTGAGGTCGAAACGTTTCGCGCGCAGCCGCGCGCCCTCCACGGTCAAACCCCAGAGGGCGGCGAGCTCGGCGAGCGTGTGCGTGCTCGCCTCCTCTCGCCACAGCGCGAGCAGTTCGGGGCTCGGGTTGTCCACGCGCCGCGCGTGCCCGTTCCCCCCGAACACGCGCCGCCTGAACTCGGCCACGACCGCCGGATCGCGCCCGATCAACCGCGCCAGCTCCTCGTCACTCCGGTCCCAGTCGAGGTCCCAGATGGTGACGACGTCCGGCTCG
>DASVDQ010000089.1 GCA_036381035.1 Trueperaceae bacterium
TCACGGCGGGAGGACGCCACGACTTCCCCACCACGGAGCAGGCCGTGGCGGCGGCCGTGCGGCTCGCCGAGGAGGAGGCGGAGCGGCAGGCCACGGACGCGGCCTGAGCTGTCGGCCACCTCGCGGCGCCCGAGCCCTCCGCGATGCCGCTGGCGCGGGAGCGCGGTGGAGGGACTGTGGCAAGGTCCGCGCGGCCGCGCCCTCGGCCCGGCCGGGGTCGGCCGGGGCCAGCGCGGTCACCCTTCCCGCGCCCGCGTGTCGCGCGAGTGTGGATTGTGTCGCACCGGCATCATCGACCCTCCCCTAGGGTGGTCGCCGCACCTTCCGAGTGCACGAACCAGGAGGTCCGATGAGTAACCGCCATCGTCCCCTCGCGTCCCTGCGGCGGGCGCCCCCGCTGACCCTGCTCACCGCCCTGCTCCTGGCGGCTTGCGGTCCCTCGCCCACGATCACCGTGCAGCTCGGCGACGCCACCGTGCAGGTGACCCTGGGCAGCTCGGCCTCCACCGAGGTGACCCTCACCCGCGCCGGCGGGGCGAGCGCCGACGTCACCCTCGACGCCGACGGCGCGCCGGACTGGGCGACCGTATCCTTCTCCCCTGCCACTCTGTCGGGCGACACGCTCACCAGCACCATGACCATCGAGACTGACGGCCAGGACCCGGACGCCGCGGCCACGAGCTTCACGCTCACCGTCACCGCCGCCGGCAGCGGCCTGAGTGCCAGCGACGAGCTGACCGTAGAGGTCACACTGCTCACCGTGAGTGGCAAGGTCACCGGGATCTACGGCGAGACGCTGACCGGCTACAGCGTCTCGGTGAACGGCGGCACGCCCGTCCCCGTCGACTCGCTGGGCGTCTTCCAGGGCCCGGACGTGCCCGTTCCCTACGACCTCGTCGTGATCGACACCACCAACGCCGTCGGGCACCGCTACGAGGGCTTGACGACGACCGACCTCGTGCTGACGGAGCCATCCTCGTCCTCGTCGTACACCACTGGCCTCACCGGCGATCTCTCGCAGGCCGTGGGGACCGAGCAGATGGGCATCGTCTGCATGGAGGGGATCGATAGGGTCGTCACCGGCTGCGACACGGTCACGCCCGGGAACACCGCCTTCGCCATCGCCCCCGAGTGGTTCGAGACCTCCACGGTCTCCGCCTACGTGCACGCCTGGGTAGTGGACGTCGACGCTGACGGGGCCACCACGGGGTTCGCACACGAGGGCAGGACGGCGATAAACCTCACCGACAGCGTCCCCGCCGTCGCGGACGTCGCCCTCGAAGGCGGGCCCCCAGCCACCACGGTGGACCTGACCGTCACCGCTCCGCCAGGGGTCCCGCTCGTCGGCAGCCAGCTCTACTACAGGTACAGCGAGCACGGGGCCGTGGCGTTCCCTAGCGGCCCCACGTCGTCGTCCTACACTGCCGTGATGCCCGACGTACCCGGTGCGACCGCCGTCCTCGTGGCGCAGGCGAGCGCCGGTGAGGTGCAGGCCATCGGCTGGGAGGTCGGCGAGTACGGTTCCGGCGCCATGGCGCTGACCATGCCGCCCGTCGTGGCGGCGGTGGCCCCACCGGACGGCGCCACCGGCGTCGACCACAGCACGCAGTTCAGCGTCAACAACCCCTCCGGCTCGGCCGTGACGTTCCTGTTCAGCCAGGCCGGCGACATCTCCTTCTACCTGGTCACGAAGGACGATACCGTCACCACGATCCCGGACCTGTCCGCGCTGGGGCTGGCGCTGCCCTCGGGCGCCGACTTCACGTGGCAGGCGGTGACCACCCCGCATCTCCCGACCGTCGACGACGTGACCCGTGAGGGCTGGATCACGGGCCTCGTCGCGGTCCAGATGCTGATCAACGGCGGACCGGGCCCTTCCGCAAGCGGCAACGTCTCGGTCAACTCCACGAGGACCTTCAAGACCGAGTGACGGCCTCCTGGGCCTAGCAGCCAAGGGGCGGCGGGTCCTGACTCGCCGCCCCTTCCCGTCCGGCGGCCGCCCACCGATTGTGGCCCATCCCCCAAACCAGGCTGCACGGGCACTTTAGAGTCCGACCGTAACTGCATGTCGCAGTGAGCTCGGCTCAGGGCCGCCGTGCCGACCATCCCTGGACGGCCTCCGACCCGCGGTCGCCGCGGCAAGGCGCCGCGGCGACCTGGCTGCGAGTCAGGAGGGCCGCATGGCCGCAAGCATCCCGTCGTCTCGCTGGGCTAGGCCCCGTGCCCTGGCGTTGGCCTCGAGCGTCCTGGCCTGCCTGGCGCTCACCGGCTGCGGACCCACGGCTGCCATCTCCCTCCAGGTCGGCACGACCGCGCTCGTCGTGCCCCTGGGCCAGACGGCCGAGGTGGAGGTCACGGTGACGCGCTCGGGGGGGAGCGGCTCGGTCGGCCTCACCGCCTCGGGCGCGCCGGCGTGGGTGGATGTGTCGTTCGACCCCGCCTCGCTGGGCGCGGGCGAGACCACGAGCACCATGAGCATCGCGACAGACGACCCCGACGGCGAACCGGCGTCGTTCACGCTCACCGTGACCGCGACCGGGTCGGGCGTCAGCGCCGAGGCACGTATCGAGGTCGACGTTCAGGCGACCGACGTCGCGGGCGCCGTCGTGGACCCGTACGGCGACCCGTTGTCCGGCTACACGGTGTACCTGCCCGGTAGCCCACCCCAGCTCACGGGATCCGACGGCGCGTTCACTTTCGACGCCGTGACCGTGCCGTACGACCTCACCGTCGTCGCGCCGACCGTCGGCGGCCAGACCCTGGCCCAGACCTTCGTGGGTCTCACGACCGGGACGCCGTCGGTGGTCCCGTTGGCAGCGGCTCTTGGCCAGGTCGGAGACTCCTACTCCGGGTCGGCGACCGGCGACCTGATCAGCGCCACCTACTCCCCCCTGCCCGCCGAGCACGCCGCCAGGGTCTGCTTGGAAGGCGTCGACAGGCCCCTCGTCTACTCCTGCGGCACGCTGACGGCGGGCGATGGCGACTACTTCATCTCGGGGCAGTGGTTCGGCTCGCCAGACGCTCAGGTCAGGGTCAGGGCCGTCGTCTACCACGTGGGCGCCGACGGCGAGCCCGACGCGATCGTCGCCTCCGGAGCGACGCCGACCTTCACGCTCAGCGACACCGGCAACCAGGCCCAGGACATCACGCTCACGGCCACCAGCAGCCAGGCCACGGCGACTTACGACCTGACGGTCCCCCCGGGACTCACCGTCACCGAGCACGTTCTCGTCGCTCACCACAGCCAGCACGCCTCTTTCGGCCTGGAGAGCGGGGACAGTACCGCGACCACCGGAACCCTCGTGGCCCCCTACTTCGACGGCATCGACTACTCGCTCTACGCGATCGCCTACGAGGATCCGATCTCGGTGGAGCGTGGGTCGCTGGCTTGGGCGACCGGACTGGCGCCCGGCGCGGCCGTCTCCCTGGAGCTCCCCACGCCTCCCTCGCTCGTGGCGCCGTCCGACGGAGCACCCAGCGTCACCGCATCCACCGAGTTCACGGTCAGCAACCCCGAGGGCGGGATCCTCTCGTTCGTCGCGATCCCCGGTGGAACCGGCGTGGCGTTCGTCGTCACCACGGACCAGGCCGCGGTGCGGTTCCCCGACCTCACCGCCATCGGACTGGGCCCCACATCAGGGGCGACTTACCTGTGGTACGTGATCAGTACCCCGGACGTGGGCAGCACGGACGACGCCGTCACGGGGGACGGCTACCTGAGCCAGTTCGCCAAGCTGAACGACGCGACATACGGCGGCGGACCGGGCCCGACGACGGACGGTAGGGTCTCGACCTCTCAACAGTGGAACTTCACCGTCCAGTGAGCCCGCGCCGAACTCCTGCGAGCGGCCTCGTCAGCCGGCTGGCACCGGCGAGGTGCACCGACGACTACGGATGGCGGCAGCGCGTTGAGACCGCTGCCTGCGAGGAGGTCCGATGAGATACCTACGTGAGCCCCGTCCGGCCGCGCCGCGAACGCTGGGCCTCGCCATCCTCGCGGCGGTGGCGCTGGCGTCCTGCGGGCCATCCCCCTCCATCACGGTCCAGCTCGCCGACGGCGCCCTCGACGTCCTGCTCGGCGGCTCGGCCACCACCCAGCTCAGCGTCTCCCGCGCCGGCGGCGCCTCCGCCGACGTGACGCTGGACGCCGCCGGGGCACCGGACTGGGTGACGGTGACCTTCGCGCCGGCGACCCTCTCCGGCGGCGCCACCACGAGCACCGTCACGCTCGCGACCGATGCGGACGACCCCGACGCGGCGCCCACGAGCTTCACGCTCACCGTCACCGCGGTCGGAAGCGGGCTCGAGGCCAGCGACGAGGTGACGGTGAACGTCGAGCTCCTCGCCGTCACGGGCAGGGTGACCGACTACTTCGGTCAGCCGATGACTGGGGTGAGCGTTGCGGTGGACTCCGGCGCGCCCGTGCCTGTGGGCGCCGACGGCACGTTCACGGTGGCGGACGTCGAGGTCCCCTACGACCTCACGCTCCTCGACCTGACCAACCACTACGCGCACGTCTACGAGGGACTCACGACCACTGACCTCGAGATACTGGGCAGCATGACGCCGCCGGCGGCGCGACAGGCCGGGGTGACCGGGGAGCTCTCCGAGCCGGTGGGCACCGACCAGCTGGCGCTCGTCTGCATCGAGGGCACCGAGGTCACGGTCCTCGGCTGTACGTCCGTTCCACCCAGCCAGACCGCGTTCGCCATCACAGCCAACTGGTACGGCGACATACAGGTGTCGGGGAACGTGCGGGCCTGGGTAGTAGACCTCGACCAGAGCGGCTCCACGACCGGGTTCGCTCGCGAGGGGCAGGCCGCTATCGACCTGGTGGACACAGTTGGGGCGACCGCCGACGTGACGCTGGGACCGGGGCCGGCCGCCAAGACCGTCGAGGTGGCGATAACCCCGCCACCGGGGCTGTTCCTGATCCAGAGCTTCGTCTCGTACCGCTACAGCGAGCATGGCTCCATTACGTTCCCCGTCATCTTGCCGCCCGGGAGCGACGTGTACGAGGCGGTGCTGCCGGACGTGCCGGGCGCGACGGCCTCCCTCCTGGGCATCGCGACCAACCTCGTCGGCCAGGTCGGCTACGCCTGGGAAGTCGGCGAGTACTCCTCTGGCACGCTCGACCTGGTCATGCCCAGAGGCTTCACGAAGCTCTCGCCGGAGGCGGGCGCGACGGACGTGAACACCAGCACCGTCTTCAGCGTCAGGAACTACAGCGACGGGCCGGTGACGTTCCTCTTCAGCGGGGACCCCTACATCGCGGTGACGACCAGCGAGCCGGAGACGACCATCCCTGACCTGGCGAGCCTCGGGCTGGGCCTGCCGTCGGGCGCGAACTACACATGGCAGGTCATGGTCATGCCCCGGCTCGCCACCGTCGACGAGGTGGCGCACGGCGGGCTCGTACTGCTCAACTCAGCGCTCTCCACACTGACGGGCGGACCGGGTCCCTCGTCGTCGGGCGCCGTGGTCGTCGACTCCGGCTCGCCTTTCACGACCGAGTAGCCTCACGACCGAAGTGACCGGGCGGGCCCGCTCGACCTCAGGTCGGCGGGCCCGCCTACCGATCGATCGACCGGGCCCGCTGCTGGAGTCGCCGCGCTGTTCATCTTGACGTCGTGCGGAGGGGGCGGCCCCTCCGCGACCGTCACCTTCGACTTCGACGAGCCGGCGCCCGACGTGGTGCTCGGCGCCGGCGGCACGGTGACCGTCACGATCACGAGGTCGCCGTCGGCGACAGCGGCCCGGTCGCTGGAGGCGGACGGCGCGCCAGCGTGAATCGACGTCGACCTCAGCCCCAGCCTGCTGGAGGGCGCGACCACCCGGAGCACGCTGACGGTGTCGACGGACAGCGGGCATCCCGACGCCGAGGAGGCCAGCTTCGACCTGGTCGTCAGGGCCGTAGGGACCGGGATCAGCGCCGAGGCCACCCTGGCCGTCAACGTCGCGCCGCAGGAGGTGAACGGCGTCGTCGTCGACCCCGCGGGCGCGCCCATCTCGGGGGTCGTGGTCCAGGTCTCCGGGCATGCCAGCGTCGTGACGGAGGCCGACGGGACCTTCAGCGTGCCGGACGTCGCGGTGCGGGTCAGGGCCTACCGCTACGCCCTCGGCGCTCACGGCGCGGCCGCACAGATCGTGGCCGCCGGCATGGCCTCGCTACCGCCACCCACCACATCTCCTCGGTCGACGAGGCCGTGTCCGGTGACGGCTACATCGGGGGCGCCCAGAGCGTCGGCCTGGCCGCGCTGGGCGCCGGGCTGAGACCGGAGGGAGACGGGCGAGCCTCCATAAGCGCGCACTACGGCTTCACGACCCAGTAGCGGCAAGCACGGGCGAGGCAGTCCAGCCGTCGTGAGGGCCGCCTCGCCGCCGCGGCGCGGCCGCCTAGTTCGCGGCCACAACGCCCACGGCCGGGCATGGTCGAGGGGACCAGCTCAGTTCGCCGCCACGGGCTCGACGGCCGTCAGGTTGAAGCCGCCGTCCGCGGCCGGCAGCACACGCACCGTGTCGCCGTCGTCGAAGTCGCCGGCGATGATGCCCCTGGCCAGCGGCGTCTCGATGCGCTCGCGGATCATGCGCTTCAGCGGACGCGCGCCGAACACCGGGTCGTAGCCGATGAGGGCGAGCTGCTCCATGGCCTCCGGCGTCATCTCGAGCGTGATGTGCCGCTCGTCGAGGCGACGCTGCAGGCGACCGAGCTGGATGCGCGCGATCTCGGCGACCTGCTGCCTGTCGAGCGCGTGGAAGACGATGACGTCGTCGATGCGGTTGAGGAACTCGGGCCGGAACTGCTGCTGCAGCAGGCCGAAGACCTTCGCCTTCATCTCGTCGTAGCTCGCGCCCGACGCGCCCATCTCGAGGACCTGCGGGCTGCCTATGTTGCTCGTCATGATCACGACCGTGTTCCGGAAGTCGACCGTGCGTCCGTGCGAGTCGGTGAGCCGGCCGTCGTCGAGGAGCTGCAGCAGGGTGTTGAAGACGTCGGGGTGCGCCTTCTCGATCTCGTCGAAGAGCACGACGCTGTAGGGCTTGCGGCGCACCTGCTCGGTGAGCTGGCCGCCCTCCTCGTAGCCCACGTACCCGGGCGGCGCGCCGATCAGCTTCGAGACCGTGTGCTTCTCCATGTACTCCGACATGTCGAGGCGGATCATCCGGTCCTCGCTGTCGAAGAGCTGCTCGGCCAGCGCGCGGGCCGTCTCGGTCTTGCCCACGCCCGTGGGGCCGAGGAAGATGAACGAGCCGATGGGCTTGTTGGGGTCGGAGAGCCCGGCCCGCGAGCGGCGGATCGCGTCGGCGACGGCCGTGATGGCCTCGTCCTGGCCCACGACGCGCTCGTGCAGCGCCTTCTCGAGCCCCAGGAGCTTCTCCCTCTCGCCCTCGACGAGCTTCAAGACGGGGATGCCGGTGGCGCGGGCGACGACCTCGGCGATCTCGTCCTCGCCCACCGACAGGCGCACGTACTTGGCGTCCTCGAGCTTCCGCGCCGTCTCCTTCACCTCGCGCTCGAGGCGCGGCAGCTCGCCGTAGCGCAGGCGCGCTACCGTCTCGAGGTCGTAGTCGCGCTCGGCCATCTCGATCTGCGTGCGCACGCGGTCCAGCTCCTCCTGGTCGCGCCGCCACGTCTCGAACAGCGCCTTCTCGGCCTCGTACTCGGCCTGCGCCTGACCGATGCGGTCGGCGATGGCCTTGAGCTCCTCCTCGATGCGCACCAGGCGCTGCTGGGAGTCGGGGTCCTCCTCCTTCTTCAGCGCCTCGCGCTCGACCTCGAGCTGCAGCCGGCGGCGGCGCAGCGAGTCGATCTCCTCGGGCAGGCTCTCGAGCTGCACCCTGATGCGGCTGGCCGCCTCGTCGACGAGGTCGATCGCCGAGTCGGGGAGCCGGCGGTCGGCGATGTAGCGATGCGCCATCTGAGCGGCGGCGATGAGCGCGGGGTCGGAGATCTCGACGCCGTGGTGGACCTCGTACTTCTCCTTGATGCCCCTGAGGATGCTGATCGTGTCCTCGACGGACGGCTCGTCGATGACGATCGGCTGGAACCGCCTCTCGAGCGCGGCGTCCTTCTCGATCTCGCGGTACTCGTTGAGGGTCGTGGCGCCGATCATGCGCAGCTCGCCGCGCGCCAGCGCCGGCTTGAGCATGTTGCCGGCGTCGACGGCGCCCTCGGCCCTGCCCGCCCCGACGATCGTGTGGAGCTCGTCGATGAACAGGACGATCTGGCCCTCCGACCTCGTCGTCTCCTGGATCACGGCCTTGAGGCGCTCCTCGAACTCGCCGCGGTACTTCGCGCCGGCGAGGAGGCTGCCCATGTCGAGCTGCACGATGCGCTTGCCCTGCAGGCCCTCGGGCACGTCCTTGTTCACGATGCGCTGGGCGAGCCCCTCGGCGATGGCCGTCTTGCCGACGCCCGGCTCGCCGATCAGCACGGGGTTGTTCTTCGTGCGCCGCAGCAGGATCTGGATCGTGCGCCTGATCTCGTCGTCGCGCCCGATCACCGGGTCGAGCTTGCCCTCGCGGGCGCGCTGAGTGAGGTCGATGCCGTAGCGCTCGAGCGCGTCGAACGTGCTCTCGGCCGTCTGCGTGTCCACGGACCTGCCTCCCCTGATCTTCTTGGCCGCCTGCTCGAGAGCGCCGGCGTCGGGCAGCGCCTTGAAGCCGGGCACCGCACGCCGCGCCGCCACCAGCAGCACGTCCTGCGCCACGAACGAGTCGCCCCACGCCTGCGCCACGCCGTTGGCGTCCTGGAGGACCTTGGCGAGGTCGCCCGAGAGGTAGAGCTCGCCCGCGCCGCCCGAGACCTTGGGCAGCCTGGAGAGCTCCTGGTCCAGCGCCTGCCTGGCGTCGTCCGGAGAGCCTCCCGCCGCCTCCACCACGCGCGAGGGCAGCCCCGAGGGGTCGGCCAGGAGCGCGGTGAGGAGGTGGACGGGCGTCACCTGCTGATGCTGGCGCGCCCTGGCCACCTGCTGGGAGCTGGCCACCATCTGCAGCGCGGCCTCGGTGAAGCGGCCCTGGTCCATGCCTCGCATGGTATGGACTTGAGCGAGGTCATGTCAAGTTTCTTGGCAACGGTTGTCTCAGGTGGTCGTGCGCGTCAGGCGGCCGCCTCCTTGAACTCGGCCACGAGCCGACCGAGCACGGCCTTGGCGTCGCCGAAGACCATGCGGGTGTTGGGCTTGTAGAACAGCGGGTTCTCGACCCCCGAGAAGCCCGGGTTCATGGAGCGCTTGAGGACGAACGTCGTGCGCGCCCTGTCGACCTCGATGATCGGCATGCCGTAGAGGGGGCTCGACCTGTCCTCCTTGGCGGCCGGGTTCACGACGTCGTTGGCGCCGATGACCACGGCGACGTCGACGTTCTCCATCGTCGGGTTCACGTCGCCCGGCTCGACGAGCTGCTCGTAGGGCACGTTCGCCTCGGCGAGCAGCACGTTCATGTGGCCGGGCATGCGTCCGGCCACGGGGTGGATCGCGTAGCGGACCTCGGCGCCGTTCGCCTCGAGGATGTCGGCCAGCTCCTTGACCACGTGCTGCGCCTGGGCCACGGCCATGCCGTAGCCGGGCACGAACACCACGCTGCCGGCGGCCTCCAGGACGTAGTAGGCGTCCTCGGGCGTGATGGGCTTGACCTCGCCCTCCACGGCCTGCGTCCCCGCCCGCGTGACGGCGCCGAACCCGCTGAACAGCACGTTGGCGAGCGAGCGGTTCATGGCCTTGCACATGATCTGGGTGAGGATCAGGCCGGAGGCGCCCACCAACGAGCCGGCGACGATGAGCACGGTGTTGTCGATGACGAAGCCGGCGGCGCTGGCCGCGATGCCGGAGTAGCTGTTCAGGAGCGAGATCACGATGGGCATGTCGGCGCCGCCGATGGGCAGCACCGCCAGCACGCCGAGCACCAGCGCCACGACGATCGCCGCGAGCAGGAACGGGTAGCCGGCCGGGGGGTTCACCGCGTAGAGCACGCCGGTGACGACGGCGCCGAGCAGCAGGACGCCGTTCACGACCTGCTGGCCGCCGAAGAGGATCGGCCGGCCGCTCACGCGCTCGGAGAGCTTCGCCCACGCCAGCACGGACCCGGTGAGCGTCACGCCGCCGACGAGCACCGCCAGGACCGTGGCGACCGCCGTCACGGCGCCCTGGCTCGGGTCGCCGAGGTACTCGGCCCAGCCCACGAGCAGCGAGGCGCCGCCGCCCGCCCCGTTGAAGATCGCCACCGTCTCGGGCATCTGGGTCATCTTCACGCGCCGCGCCCAGACGGCGCCGATGCCGCCGCCCACGACGAGGCCGGCGGCCACGAGCGCGTAGTCGATGCCCGACTGGAGCAGCGTGGCGACGACCGCGACGAGCATGCCCACGGCCGACACGGCGTTCCCGCGACGCGCGGTCTCAGCGCGGCCGAGCATCTTGAGGCCGACGATGAAGAGAACCGCGGCGGCTATGTAGGCGAGCTGGAACGCGGACTCCACCCTCAGCCCTCCCTCTTGCCCGTCCTGAACATGCCGAGCATGCGGTCGGTGACGAGGTAGCCCCCGAAGACGTTGACGGCAGCGAGCACGATGGCGACGAAGGCCAGCACGTTCGAGAACGTGCCGCCCACGGCAGTGGACGCGATGGCGCCCACGATCGAGATGCCCGAGATCGCGTTGGAGCCGGACATCAGCGGCGTGTGGAGCTGCGACGGCACCTTCTGGATCAGCTCGAGGCCGAGGAAGATGGCGAGGACGAAGACGAACAGGAGCAGCAGTATCGTCATGCCGTGGCCTCCAGGGCCGCCCGCACGCGCTCGTCGCGGATCGCGCCGTCGTGCGTGAGCAGGGCGCCGCCGACGATCTCGTCGGGCTCGGTGAGCTTCAGCGCCTTCGCCTCGCCGTCCCAGGCGTGCTCGATGAGGTTGTAGAGGTTGTTCGCGTACATCTGGCTGGCGTCGAGCGCCACCGACGATGGCAGGTCGGAGAAGCCGAGGATCGTCACGCCGTTCGCGGTCACGACGACCTCGCCGGAGCGGCTGCCGGCGACGTTGCCGCCGGTCGAGGCCGCCAGGTCCACGATGACGCTGCCCGGCTTCATGCCCGCGACCATCTCCTCCGTCACGATCAGCGGGGCGCGGCGGCCGAACACCTGCGCCGTCGTGACCACGACGTCGGCGTTCGCGCACACCGCGGCCATCTGCTGACGCTGGCGCTCGAGCTGCTCGGGAGTCAGCTCCTTGGCGTAGCCCTGCGCGGTCTGACCCGTCTCGCCCACGTCGAGCTCGACGAACCGCGCGCCGAGCGACTGCACCTGCTCCTTCACGACGGGCCTGGTGTCGTAGGCCTCCACCCTGGCGCCCAGCCTCTTGGCCGTCGCGATCGCCTGCAGGCCGGCCACGCCGGCGCCGACGACGAAGACCCGCGCCGGCGCGATCGTCCCGGCCGGCGTGCTCATCATCGGGAACGCCTTGTGGGAGTGCCGCGCCGCGACGATGACGGCGGCGTAGCCCGCCAGGCTGGCCTGGCTCGACAGCGCGTCCATCTTCTGGGCGTAGGTGGTGCGCGGGATCAGCTCGACGCACAGCGACGAGACCCGCCCGCGCGCCAGCGCGCGCACCAGCTCGTGGTTGAAGAAGGGGTCGACGAACCCGGCGGTCACGGCGCCCGGCCGCAGGCCCGCGACCACGTCGAGGCTCGGCGGCTGCACCGTCAGCAGCACGTCGGCCGCGGGGAGCAGCTCCTCGCGCCCGCCCACGCGCGCGCCCTGGGCCTCGTAGGCCGCGTCGGGCAGGTGCAGCGGCGCTCCCAGGCCCGACTCCACCGCCACCTCCGCCCCCAGGCGCACGAACCTGCCGGCGGTCTGCGGCGTGAGGGGCACCCGCCTCTCGCCCGCGACCGTCTCCTTCACCGCGACGATGAGCATGGAAGACCACTATTACACGACCCCAGACGCACCGGGACCTGAGGACCCGCGCCCTGGAGCGCGAAGCTATACTTGCTCCTCGTGAACCACCTGGCCGTGCTGACGAGCGGCGGCGACGCCCCCGGCATGAACGCCGCTATCCGCGCCGTCGTCCGCACGGCCGTCCACGACGGCGCCCGCGTCTCTGGCGTCTACCGCGGCTTCCAGGGGCTCATCGAGGACGACATCGTCGAGCTGCAGGCCCGCGACGTGGCCAACGTCATCCAGCGCGGCGGCACCGTACTGCGCACCGCCCGCTCCGAGGAGTTCATGCAGCCCGCCGGGCGAGCCAAGGCGGCGGAGGTCCTCAGGGGACGCGGCATCGAGGGGCTCGTCGTGATCGGCGGCGACGGCAGCTTCCGCGGCGCGCTCGCCCTGGCCCGCGAGCACGGCGTGAAGGTCATCGGCATACCGGGCACCATCGACAACGACATCTTCGGCACCGACGTCTCGATCGGCTTCAACACGGCCATCAACGTGGCGCTCGAGGCCGTCGACAGGCTGCGCGACACCGCCGCCAGCCACGACAGGCTCTTCCTCGTCGAGGTCATGGGCCGGCGCTCCGGCCACATCGCCCTGCACGTGGGCGTGGCCGGCGGCGCGGAGGCGATCCTCATACCAGAGGCGCCCCTGAGCGCCGCCGAGGTCGCCCAGATGATCGTGGCGGCCGAGAAGCGCGGGAAGTCGTCTTCGATCATCGTCGTCGCCGAGGGCGCCTACCCCGGCGGGGCCCGCGAGCTGCAGCGCACCGTGGAGGAGGCGTCAGGCTACGAGATCCGCAGCGTGATCCTCGGCCACACGCAGCGCGGCGGCACGCCCACGACGCGCGACCGCGTGCTGGCCTCGCGCCTCGGCTTCCACGCCGTGCGGGCGCTGATGCGGGGCAAGAGCGGCGTCATGGTGGGCACCGACCGGCGCGGCATCGTCTTCCGCGACCTGGCGGAGGTCGTGGCGAACAAGAAGGACGTCGACAGGGAGCTCCTCGAGATCGCGGCGGTGCTGGCGACCTGAGGCCCGCCGGGACCGGGTCCGGTGCCGGGAGCGCCTCCACGCGGTCGCCGCGCCCCGGCGCGGGGAGGCTAGTCGGGCCGCTCGGGCCCCGGCCTCCTGTCGCTCCCGGCCCAGCCGCCTAGGCGCGCCGCAGGCTCACGCCCCAGGTACCGGGCCCCTCAGGCCCGCCTGACCCGGACGAACGCGTCCCGGCCCTTCTGCAGCACGACGGGCCTCTCGAGGGTGAGCCTCAGCAGCGGGTCCTCGACGACCTCGCCGTCGAGCCTCAGCCCGCGGTTCAGCACCAGGCGGCGCGCCTCGCCGTTCGAGGACGTCAGCCCCGCCAGCGTGGCCAGCCGCAGCACGCCCACCTCGCCGCCGGCGAACTCGTCGTCGGGCACCGCGACCTCCGGCACGTCGTCCGGGATGCCGCCGCGGGCCACCTCGTCGTAGCGCTCCTCGGCGGGCGCCACCTCGTCCTCGCCGTGGTAGACGCGCACCAGCTCGCGGGCGTAGACGCGGTGAGCCGCCACCGGGTCCGCGGCGAGCAGCTCCTCGACGCGCCCCACGTCGAGGTCGGAGGTCAGCTCGACGTACTGCGTCAGCAGCGCGTCGGGTACGCGCATCGCCTTCTTGAACATCGTGGCGGCGTCCTCGTGCAGGCCGATGTAGTTGCCCAGCGACTTCGACATCTTCTCGACGCCGTCGAGGCCCACGAGGAGAGGCGTCGTGAGCACGAGCTGCGGCTCCTGACCGTAGGCGCGCTGGATGTCGCGGCCGACGAGGAGGTTGAAGAGCTGGTCGGTGCCGCCGAGCTCGACGTCGGCGCGCACGGCCACCGAGTCGTAGGCCTGCGCCAGCGGGTAGAGGAACTCGTGCACCTGGATCGGCACGCCCGTCTCGAAGCGCTTCGTGAAGTCGTCGCGCTCGAGCATGCGCGCCACCGTGTAGTTCGCGGCCAGCTTGATGAGGTCGGCGAACCTCAGCTCCCCGAGCCACTCGGAGTTGTAGCGCAGCTCGAAGCGTTCGGGGTCGGGGTCGAGGACCGCCGTGGCCTGCTCGACGTAAGTCTGCCCGTTCGCCCTGGTCTCCTCGAAGGTCAGCACCGGCCGGGTCTTAGACCTGCCGGACGGGTCGCCGATCATCGCCGTGAAGTCGCCGATGATCAGCACGACCCTGTGGCCGAGGTCCTGGAACTGCCGCAGCTTGCGCAGCACCACGGAGTGGCCGATGTGCAGGTCGGGCGAGGAGGGGTCGACGCCGAGCTTCACGCGGAGCTGCCGACCCTCGCGCCTGGCCAGTGCCAGCTTCTCCTGGAGCCCGCCCTCGGGCACCACGTGCTCGGCGCCGCGCAGCAGCAGTGCGAGAGCTGACGCGTCGCGCTCGTCGGTCACGCGCGGGAGTCTATCACGGGTCGCCGCGACCTCCGCGCCGCGCGCCCGAGCGGTACACCGCGGCCCCGAGCAGGAGCATGGCGGCGGCGACCGTGCCCACCCACGGCCACGTGGCCCGGCGCAAGAGCAGCACTGCGAGGGCGCTCGCGTCGCCGCGGTAGAGGGCCTTGGCGGCAGCGATCACCAGCGGCTGACGCGACAACAGCGCCCGGGAGCCGCGGCGCACCGCCAGCTCCACGCCCGAGGGACCGCGGGCCAGCGCCGCGGCGTAGAGGGACTCGTCGGTGAGCCGCGCCGCACCCTTGCCGCCCCACCTGAGCCCCAGCAGCGGGCTCGGCGACGACTCCGCGAACCGCGCCACCCTGGCGAGCTCGTCGGCGTCGTCCGCGTACGCCAGCGCCCGCGTCGCCCGCGCCGGTCCGAGCCTCAGGCTCATCCGCCCGGCGCTGCCGAGCAGGTCGGCCAGGGGGCGCCAGGCCCTCTCGCGCACGAGCCTCACGACGGCGCCCGCGAGCCCCTCGCTCAGCGCCCCGGCGCGGCGGGCGGCCTTGAGCAGGTCGTTGCCGGCGCCCACCTGAGGGGCGAACGTCAGCGCCAGGCCCGCGGCCGACAGCGCCACGAGCATCTCGTCCGTCTCCTCCCCCCTGAGCCAGGCGACGCCCTGCCGCGCGAGGTCCCTCACGTCGCCGAGCACGACGAGGTCGCTGGCGATGGCGCAGCCGATCCCCACGCCGTCCTCGGCCCGGCCCGTCCACACGCCGTGCACGCAGCGCCGGAACACGGCGCCGAGGCGGTCCCACTCCGACCTGGCCGCCGCCAGCTCGTCCTCGCAGCCGCCGGCCTCGGCGAGCTCCATGGCGTCGAGCGGTCGGCCGGCCTCCAGCTCGGCCCGAGCCCGCTCGCAGAACGGGTAGGGCGTCAGGGACTCGAGGTACGGACCTGTCGCGTCGAGCCACAGCTTGCCGGCCACGACGGCCAGGCCGGCGAGGACCAGCACGACCCCGAGCAGGCGCCTGAGGAGCCGTCCCACGACCGGAGTGTAAGCGGGCGCGCGCCGCGCCCCCGGCGCCGAGCGCCGGGCTCCTCGCCGGGGTCGCCTCGCCCCTCGCCGCTCCCGCTCCGCCCGACGCCCCTCACTCCACGCGCCGCTGGCGCCCGTAGACCGAGAGCAGGACGACGAGGATCAGCCCGAAGACCATCAGCTGGTAGGCCTCGCCGAGGCGCAGCGCCCGCAGCAGGCTCTCGGCCATCGTCAGGACCAGCGCGCCCGCCATGGTGCCGAAGTAGCTGCCGCGCCCGCCGGCGAGCACGGTGCCGCCGACGACCACGGCGGCGATCGACGGGAAGAGGTAGCTGACGCCGAGGCTCAGGAACACGCGCTGCGTGAAGCCGAGGAGCAGGAGGCCGCCGAGGGCTGCCAGCAGACCGCTGAGCGTGTAGGTGAGCACCACGGTGAGCGGCACGCTGACGCCGGAGAGGTGGGCGGTGCGCCGGTTCGTGCCTATGGCGAAGAGGTTCCGGCCGTACGGGGTGCGCTCGAGCACGAGCCACATGAGGACCGCGAAGGCGAGCCAGAGGTAGACGATGCCGGGCACGCCCACGAGGCGCCCCGTCACCGTCCGCGCCAGGAACGGCGGCACGCCGCCAGGGATGCTGCCCTGCGTGATCGCGAGGATCGCGCCCTGCACGACGCCGGCCATGCCCAGCGTCATGACCAGCGGGGGGATCCGCAGGTAGACGATCCCCAGGCCGTTCAGGCCGCCGATGACCGCGCCGGCGCCGAGCGCGACGAGCGCCGCCGGCGCCAGGCGGCCCGAGTCCCCGGCCGAGACCATGAAGGTGAGGATCGCGCCGAGGGTCACGACGTTGCCGACGCTGAGGTCGATGCCCTCGCCGCCGGCGATGATCACCAGCGTCTGCCCGGCGGCGACGATGCCGAGGAACGCGGCCAGCCTCACGATGTTGACGGCCTGGTCGAGGTTCACGAACCCCGGCTGCACGAGGCCGCCGGCGAGGAACAGCAGCACCGAGAGGGCGAGCGCCACGAGGGGCGGGGCCGCGGCCACGCGCCGGCGCGGCGCCTCCCTCCGCGCGTCGGTCAGGGGCGCGCTCACGCGCCCCTCCTGACGAGGCGCACGAGCCCGGGGCCCGCGAGCGCCAGCAGGATGACCAGCGCGTCGACGAGGGTCTGGTACCAGGTGGGCACGTTGGCGAACGTGATGAGGTTGCGGATCACCGTCAGCAGCGCCACCCCGACGACGGCGCCCGTGACGCCGCCCTGCCCGCCGGAGAGGCGGGTGCCGCCGAGCACGACGGCCACGATCGAGGAGAGCGTCATCGCGTCCCCGAGGCGGGCGTTGCCCGAGCCCGTCGAGAGGGTGAGGGCCATCGCCGCGAAGGCGGCGAACACGCCCATCAGCACGTAGCTGAGGAAGCGCACACGCGTCACCGCCACGCCGCTGGAGCGCGCGGACGCCTCCCTCCCGCCCACGGCGTAGAGGTGCTGCACGAAGCGCGTGCGGCGCAGCAGCAGCCAGACGAGCAGCAGGAGCGCGACACCGTAGGCGGTGGCGGGCAGGCCGAGCGGCGCCGAGCGGTAGAAGCTCGTCAGCGCCCTGGGCAGGGCGCCGCCGGGACGCGGCAGGATCGCCAGCGCGAGGCCGAAGTAGAGGAACGAGGTCGCGTAGGTCGTGACGATGGGCTGCAGCCGCAGGTACGCGACGCAGAACCCGTTCACGGCGCCGGCCAGGGCGCCGGCCGCCAGGCCCGCCAGGGCGCCGAGGAGCACGCCGTCCCACGAGGACTCGGGCGTGACGAGCGTGACGAGGATGACGTTGACCAGCGAGACCGTGGCCCCGACCGAGAGGTCGATCCCGCCGCCCACGATCACCAGCGCCTGGCCGGCGGCGAGGACCATCAGCGGGAGCATGACGCGCAGGTTGCCGTTCACCACGCGGAGCTGGAAGAGGTTGTCCTGCAGCAGGTAGTTGAGGAGCACGGCCACGGCCAGCAAGACCAGCGACACGAGGTAGGGGTGCTCGCGCACCCTGAGCCGCCAGGGCGTCGCCGGCAGCGCGGCCGCGCGGCTCACGCCCGGCCCCCCGTGCCGCCGGATGGGCCGCCCCCGCCTCCTCCGGATGGCCCACCGGACGGTACGCCGGCGTCATCGGCTGGAGCGCCGGCCGGCGCCCCTCCGCCCATGGCCGCGGCGACGAGGTGGTCGCGGTCGAGCGTGTCGCCCGCGAGCTCGGCGGCGACGCGCCCGTCGTGGAGCACCAGTACCCTCTCGCACAGGCCGAGGAGCTCGAGGTCGTCCGACGAGTTGAACAGCACCGTCACGCCGCGCCGCCGCAGCTCCTCGAGGAAGGCGTAGAACTCGGCCTTGGCGCCCACGTCGACGCCCTTGGTGGGGTCGTCGAGGAGCAGGAGGCGCGGCCGCCTCAGCAGCCACTTGGCGATCACGACCTTCTGCGCGTTGCCGCCCGAGAGGGTCCCGACGCTCTCGTCGAGCCCGCCGTGGCGGACGCTCAGCTCGTCGGCCGCGTCGGCGGCGTCGCGTCGCGCGGCGCGCATGCGCAAGGGGACGCCGTAGCGCCCCCAGTTCGGGAGCTGCAGGTTCTCGAGCAAGGGCCTGAAGGGCAGCAGTCCGGCCTCGTTGCGGTCGCCCGGCACGTACGCCACGCCCGCCGCCATGGCCTGTCGCGGGCTGCGGAACGTCACGCGGCGCCCGTCGAGCAGCACCTCGCCGTGGTGCGGTGCCGCGCCGAACAGCGAGAGGAGCAGGCGGCTCTGGCCCTGGCCCTGGAGGCCGCCCAGGCCCAGCAGCTCCCCGCGCGCCACGCGCAGGTCGAGCGGTGCGAGGCCGGGGCTCGAGTAGCCGCGCAGCTCGAGCAGCGGCGGCTCGCCGACCGCCGCCTCGGGCGTCCCCGGGCCGACGGACGCCTCGGCCGCGACCGCGCGGGCCCTCCGCGGCGCGGCGCCGGTGCCGCCCGTGAGCAGCGCCACCAGCTCGGCCTCGTCTGTCTCGGCGATGGGGCGCATGCCCACGGTGGCGCCGTTGCGGAGCACGACCGCGCGGTCAGCGACGCGGAAGATCTCGCCCATGCGGTGCGAGACGAACACCAGCGCCATGCCTTCCTCCCGCCAGCGACCCACGAGCTCGAAGAGCCTGTCGACCTGGCGGCTGTCCAGGGAGGCCGTGGCCTCGTCGAGGATCAGGACCCTCGGCGACCACGAGTACGCCTTCAGCACCTCGATGACCTGGCGTCCGGCCTGCGGCAGGTCGGCGACGACCGTGTCCGGCGTGACGCGCACCGCGAACGTGCCGGCGAAGAGCTCGAGCAGCTCTGCCGTGCGCTCGCGCATCGCCCGCCTGTCGACGCCGCCGCGGCGCGTCGGCTCGTGGCCGAGCCAGACGTTCTCGGCGACCGTCATGTCGGGTACGAGCGAGAGCTCCTGGTAGACGGCGCCGACGCCGAGGCGCCTGGCCGCCATGGGCGAGGGGAGGTCGACCGGCCTCCCCGCGAAGCGGAGCTCTCCCGCGTCCGGCCTGGTGACGCCGGTGAGCACCCTGCCGAGGGTGCTCTTCCCGCTGCCGTTCGCGCCGAGCAGCGCCACGACCTCGCCGGCGCTGACGTCGAGGTCGGCGCCGGCGAGGGCGGTCACGGCGCCGTAGCGCTTGCGGACCCCGCGCGCTGACAGGAGTGGGTCAGCGCCGGGGCCGCCCGCGGCGGGGCGGCCCGGCTCGGTGTCGACGCGCCCGGCCATGCCTCAGCGCATGAACGCCCTGGCCTCCTCCTGCGTGATGATCCCGTCCATCGCGAAGGTGTCAGGCATGTCGGCGTACTGCTCGAGCGCCTCGTCGAGGTCCTCCTCGGTGATCTGGAACGGGATGGGCACGTAGAGCGTGTTGCCGAAGTCGCCGGCGAGCTGCGACTCGTCGACCTCGCCGCCCATGAGGATCTCGACCGCCACGCGCAGCGCGCTGGAGGCGATGCCGGGCGGGTTCACGACGGCGACCGACGTGAAGCCGGGGTGCTCGCGCCGTGTCTGGTCCCACAGCCGCAGGTAGCCAGCGTAGGCCTCGCCGGTCATGATCGGGAACGGGTCGGGGTTCGCGGCGCGGACGGCCGTGAGGATGCCCTGCGCCATGCCGTCCTGCGTGAGGATGCCGTCGATGCCGGTCAGCGACGCGAGCATGTCGGAGGCCACGCGCTGGCCGGTGGCCTGGTCCCAGCCGCCCGACTCGCGCCCTACGACCTCGATGCCCGGGTACTCGGCGAGCACCTCGAGAGCGCCCTCCATGCGGTCCTCGTTCGCGGGGTGGCCCACGAAGCCCTCGATGACGATGATGCGCCCCTCGCCGCCGAGCGCTTCGGCGAGCCAGCGGGCGTTCGCGGCGCCCCACTCCTTCTGATCGATGACGACGTTGTAGACGCCCTGCGCCGAGACCTCCTGGTCGGTCGAGATGACGACGACGCCCTCGTCGACGGCCTCCTCGAGGGCGAGGTTCAGCGCGCTCTGGTCGTTGGGGTTGATGATGATCGCGTCCACGCCGCGGTTGAGCAGGTTCTGGACCTGCTGGATCTGCCCCTGGACGTCGACGTCGGCGTTCTCGAAGACCAGCTCGAGGTCGATGCCCAGCTCCTCCTCGATCGCGGCGGCGGTGCGCTCGAGGTCCTGGACCATGATCGTGCGCCACTCGCTGCCCACGAACCCGTTCGAGACGCCGATCGTGAACGACTGCGCCGCAGCCCAGCCCACGAGCACGAAGGCGGTGGCGGCGATCAACGTGATGCGTCGCTTCATCGCTTCCCTCCTTGGCAACCGTCGTTCACGGCCAGTCTAGGGGCGGCGCGTGAGCCGAGCGCGTGCAGGGCTCAGGTCCCGTACTCCATGACGGTGCGGACGTACTGACCGGCTCGCCGCAGCGCCTCCTGGCGGCCCTCGAGGCTGTCCTCGAAGGTCCTGTCCTCGACCTCGATCACGACGGGACCGGTCCAGCCGGCGCCCTTGAGAGCGGCGAAGAACGCGGGCCAGTCGATGTCGCCGAGGCCGGGGATCTTCGGCACGTGCCAGCCGAGGCCGAGGACGCCGCGCCGGTAGAGGAGCTCCTCGTCCACCTTCTCGTCCTTGAGGTGGACGTGCACGAACCTGTGGGCGTAGTCGGCGATGGCCTGGCCGATGTCGATGCCCTGCCACACCAGGTGGGAGGGGTCGAAGTTGAGGCCCAGCGCCGGGCTGTCGAGGCGCGAGAACATCTCGTCCCAGACCTCCGGCGAGACGGCGAGGTTCTTGCCGCCAGGCCACTCGTCGAGCGTGAACAGCATCGGGCAGTTCTCGATGCCCACCTTCACGCCCGCCTCCTCGGCGCGCTTCAGCAGCGGGCGCCACACGCGCTCCACGCGGTCCCACTGGCGCTCGACCGGCAGCGACGGGTCGCGGCCGATGAACGTGTTCACGACGGGGACGCCCAGGCGCGCGGCGCCGTCTATGACCTTGCCCAGGTGCTCGACGTAGACCCGGCTCTCGCCCTCGTCTGGCGCGAGCGGGTTCGGGTAGTAGCCGAGGCCGGTGATCGTGACGCCGTGGCGCTCGCAGGCCTCCCGCACGGCGCGGGCCCCGGCGTCGTCGAGGCTCGCTACGTCGACGTGCGTGACGCCGGCGTAGCGGCGCCTGTCGGTGGCGTCGGTGGGCCAGCACATGACCTCGAGGCACTCGAAGCCCTCCTGGGCGGCGAAGGCGAGCACCTCCTCGAACCCGAGGTCCGGGAGGATGGCGGTGGCGAAGCCTAGCTTCATGGCGGCTCCTTCCGGGCGCGGCGACAGCCCGCGCGGTCTGCTGGTGCCTCTACCTTGTCACGACGCGGCGACCGCCGGCCGCCGCCCGCGCGGCCGGGGCGCGACCAAGCGCCGTCGAACCGCGGTCCCTGGGTCCCGGGCCGTGGGTCTCCCCGTGGCGCCCTCCCCGCGGCGGCGCTACCCTTCGTGACGAGCGGGGGCCGGCCGGACCGGCCCACGGGAGGCGAGCATGAGCACGCGTGAGGTCCACGTCGTCGGCGTCCCCATGGACCTCGGCGCCGGCAGGCGCGGGGTCGACATGGGGCCCAGCGCGCTGCGACTCGCCCAGCTGGAGCGCACCCTGACGTCGCTGGGCTTCGCCGTCGCGGACCTTGGCAACGTCGAGGTCGCCGTGCCGGAGAGCGCGGCGCGGCTCGGGGGCGGCGCCGGCGAGCCCCTCTACGCCGACGCCATCGCCGCGGCCTGCGCCGCCGCGGCGGAGGCGCTGCGCGACCGGCCAGACGGCGCGTTCGCGATCGCGCTGGGGGGCGACCACTCGGTGAGCATGGGCACTGTCCCGGGCGTCGCCGCGGGCGGCGAGCTCGGCGTGCTCTGGGTCGATGCCCACGCCGACGTGAACACGCCCGAGACCTCGCCGAGCGGCAACGTGCACGGCATGCCGGTGGCCCACCTCCTCGGCCTCGGCGACGCGCGCTTCACGGCGCTGTGGGGCGACCGACCGCCGCTCTCGCCGCGCGACGTCGTCTACGTCGGCCTGCGCAGCGTGGACCCGCCGGAGCGCGAGGCGATCGTGCGCCTCGGCATCGCGGCCTACACGATGAGCGACGTCGACAGGCGCGGCATCGCCGCGGTGGCCACCGAGGCGCTGGGGCGTCTCTCGCACGCGCCCCGGCTGCACGTCTCGTTCGACGCCGACGTCCTCGACCCGACCATCGCGCCCGGCGTGGGCACGCCGGTGCCGGGCGGCCTCACCTACCGGGAGGCGCACCTGCTCATGGAGGTGCTGGCCGAGAGCGGGCGCGTCGTCAGCCTCGACCTCGTCGAGGTGAACCCGATCCTCGACGTCGCCAACCGCACCGCCGCCACCCTCGTGGAGCTGACCGCGAGCCTGCTAGGCAAGCGGATCCTCTGAGGCGAAGGGGGGTAGATGGGCGGCGTCTGCCGCGCGGACCCGTGGTCCGACGCCGCCGAGTGCTCCGCGGCCCGCCTCAGTCGCCGGCGACGGAGACAGCGACCGGGGCCGCGACGCGTCCCTGGAGCACCGCCGCCACGGCGCGGCGCAGGCGCGGGACGACGGGCCTGAGCGCCTCGTCGCCGGCGGCGATGGCCTCGCCCGCCCTGTGGAAGTTCAGCCAGGAGATGGGCGGCCGCGTGTGCACCTCGAAGCGTCCGTCGCCCACCGCGCGGACGTGACCTTCCTCGGCCTCGCTGTCGTCGCGCAGCCAGGTGTCGGCGGCCAGGGCCAGGGCGCGGCCGAGCCTGCCGACGGCGGTGCGCGGGCGGCGCATGAGCGCGCGCCCGTGCAGCTTCCGCACCGGCTCGGCGGCCAGGGCACGCTTGGCCAGCCTGATCGAACGCGAGTCGCGCGCCTGCAGACCCGCCCCGATGCCGAGCGCGACGTCGACTCCCAGCTCGACGACGGTGTCGAGCGGCACCGGCGAGCCGATGCCCCCGTCGATGAGGCGCCGCCCGCCGATCGTCACGGGGGCGAAGACGCCGGGCAGGGAGGCGCTGGCGCGCAGCGCCGGCGCCAGCGGCCCCTCGCGCAGCAGCACGCGCTCGCCGGTGTCGACGTCAGTGGTGACGACGACGAGCTCGCCCCGCAGGTCGGCGAAGGTGCGTCCCTCGAGGAGCCTGTCGAGGTACTCCTCGAGCCTGCGCCCGCGGAAGAGCGCCGCGTGGTGCAGGCCGAAGTCGGCCACGTGGGGGATGACGTCGCGTCGGCGCATGGCGCTGGCGCGCGCGATGAGCGCCTCGATGCTCTCGCCCGTGGCGTAGAGGGCCCCGACGACGGCGCCGAAGCTGGTGCCCACGATCACGTCTGGCCTCAGGCCGTTCCGCTCCAGGCAGGCCAGGGCGCCCAGGTGCGCGTACCCGCGGGCGCTGCCGCCCCCGAGCGCCACACCTATCCTGACGCGCTGCCCCTCAGACACTCCGCGCACTCTAGCGCCGTTCCGCGGAGGAGCTGGTCGGCCCGTGGCATGCTGGCCGACGTGGCGTCGGCACGTGACGAGGAGCCGGCCGCGGGCGCCGGGCCCGGGGCTACCGAGGACCAGCCCTTCGCGGCGGCGACGGAGACGGGCGCCGTCCGCGACGGACCCGCGTCCACCGCCGCGCGCCTCGGCGTCGTGGTCGTTCACCACGCCGCGTCGAGGCAGGTGCTCGACGACGCGATGCGCCGCCTGGCGCTCGCGGCGCCCGGGGCCCGGGTCGTGCTCGTCGCCACAGGGAGCTCCGTCCCCGACCCCGCCCCCGGCTGGCCGCACGGCACCGCCGTGGCGAGGGTCGAGAACCACTCCTACGCGCGGGCCGTGAACCGCGGCCTGGCGCTGCTGCCCGCGCTGCCGTACCTGGCCTTCATGAACGACGACGTGCTCGTGTCGGAGCGCACGTTCGACGACCTCGTCGCGGCCCTCGCGGCGGAGCCGGGCGCCGGCGCGGCCGGGCCGCTGGCCTACGACGCCCGCGGCAGGCTGCAGGCGATGGGCCTCCCCTACCGCCTCGTGCAGCGCCGCGCGCTGCGCGCCGGCCCGAGGGCCGACGGACGTCCGGCCACCGTGCGCGCGCCCTGGCTGACCGGCTGCCTCAAGGTCCTGACGCGTCAGGCGTACGTCGCTACCGGCGGCTACGACGAGCGCTTCAGGTTCACGAACGAGGACCTCGACCACGGGCTGCGCGCCTCCCGGCTCGGCTACGCCAACCTGCTCGTGGCCACGCCGGTGACGCACCTGGGCGGTTCCTCCACGCCGGGCCACCCCGCCTTCCACGTGGAGGGTCGGCGGGGCGGCTACCTGGTCACCGCGCGCCACCTCCCGCCGGCCGCCGGGCTGGCGCACCGCACCTACCTCCTGTTGGAGGGCGGGCTCGGGTCCCTCCTCGCGCCGGGCCCACAGGCCAGGGCCGCGCACCGCGCCGTGGCGCGCATGGCCTGGGAGGGCGCCTGGGGCACCTCGCCCTTCGGCGCGACCCTGGACGACCGCTAGGCCAGGTGCTACCTTCTCCGCCATGCCCGGGCTACTGGCGCCGGCGCTGGAGGCGCTGCTGGCCGACCCCGTCGTCCTCTACTCGTCGGGCGCCGCGGCGCTGCTCCTCGTCGTCTCGCTCGGCAGCGGCATCGGCCGCCGCGACTACCTGGCGCTGACCCGGCCGCGCACCCTGCTGCGCGTCCTCGGCGCCGTCACCGCCGCGTTCCTCCTGCAGGTGGCCGACGCCCTCTGGGGCGCCGACCTGCCCGCGGCGCTGGCGGCCGTCGCCCCCGGCCTGCACCGCCTGCCCCTCTACCTCGTCGCCCTCGCCTACGGTCCGGCCACCGGCGTCTTCGTCGGCGTGCTCTTCGCCGGCTTCCACGCCGGCGACGCCCTGCCCGGCTGGCCGGAGGCCGTGCTGACCCTCGAGCTGGCCGTCCTCGGCTGGCTGGCGATCTACCCGTCGCCGCGCGACACGAGGGTCGCCGGACCGCTCGACGCGCTGCTGGCCTACGCCCTGGCCTGGGGCACCGCCGGCGTCGCGCTGCTCGCCGCCCGGCACGGGTCGGTCACGCTGGACCTCGTCTGGACCGAGCACGCCGCCGTTCTCCCCGGCGTCGTGGCGAGCGCGCTGCTGCTGGTCCTCTTCGGGCCGGGCGCGTACCGCCGCGCGTTCCCCGGCAGCCGCATCTACCCGCCGGTCCCGCCGCGCCGCCAGCCGGGCGACGCGCCCGCCCCGGCCCTGGCCGTGCGGACCGCCCTGGCGGCGGACGGCGTCGAGCACCTGCTTCTCGACCAGCGGGAGCGCCGCCGCGGCGTCACGCTGGGCGTCCTGGCCCAAGAACCGTCGCTGCCGCCCGAGTCGCTGCCCGCCCGCCGGTCGCGCGGCGAGCGCGCGCTGCCCCCCTTCCCGGAAGCCGACCTCGCGTTCCCGCAGCCCGTGAGGCGGCGCCGCCTCGAGCGTCGTCGGCTGCCGGAGGAGCTCAGCCGCTCGTAGCTCCCTCCCGCGCGGACGAGCCGCCGGCCGGAGGCGGTCGGCCGACCGACGGCGCCGGGGCTCGGCTATCATGCCGGCCGTGGACGGCAGCCCGCTCAGCGAGGACATCGCGAACGTCGCCAGCCACGTGCTGCGCATGCTCGGCCTGGTGAGGGAGGCGACGGGGCTGGCGCGTCGGGCGCTCATCGAGCAGGACGAGGAGGCCGCCGAGCGCTGCATGGCGGGCGACGCGCAGATCGACGCCATGCAGGCCGAGCTCGAGATGCGCATCCTCACCGTGATCGCCAGGCGGCAGCCGGCGGCGCGCGACCTGCGCTTCCTCGGCGCCAGCTTCCAGGCCCTGCACGACATCGAGCGCGCCGGCGACTACGCCGAGCACGTGGCGGGCGCCGCGCTCGAGCTCGCCAAGGAGCCGCCGCTGAAGCGCTACCTCGACCTCCAGCGCTGCTTCGAGGTCCTGGCGGAGATGATCGACGCGACGATGACGGCGTACGCCGAGGAGGACGCCGAGGCCGCCCGGCGCGCGCACGCCATGGACCAGGTCATCGACGACCTCTACGAGCAGATCCAGCGCGAGCTTCTCACCTACATGCTGGAGTCGCCCGCCGCCATCGGCCGGGCGAACCGGCTCCTCGAGGTCGCCCGCTACCTCGAGCGCCTCGGCGACCACATCGAGAACGTCAACGAGCACATCGTCTTCTGGCTCACCGGCGAGCGCCGCATGTGACGAGCGGGGGCGCCACGCCCCGCCGCCGTCTGCGCCGTGCCCTCGGCAGGGCGCTGGTCCTGCTGTCCCTGCTGTGGCTGCTGCTGGCCGCCGCCTTCGCGGCGCGCGACCACGTGGCCGTGTACGGCCTCCCCAGCCCCATGCGCCTGGTGTTCGGCGACGAGGTGAGGGTGCCGCGCTGGGAGGTGCTGCGGCGGCTGGTGAACGCCATCCGCGGGCCGGTGAGGGTCGGCCTGCAGGTCGGTCACCTCGGGGCGGCGGAGCAGCCCGACGAGCTCGCCGAGCTGCGCTACAGCACCGGTGCCCACTGGGACGGCCTCGACGAGGTCGAGGCCAACCACGCCATCGTCGCCGCGCTGGCCGAGCGCCTGCGGGCCCACGGGTTCGTGGTCGACGTGCTGCCCGCGACCCTGCCCACCCGCTACCGCGCCGACGTGCTGCTCTCGGTGCACGTGGACGCGAACCCGAACGAGGAGCGCAGCGGCTACAAGTCGGCGCACTTCGTGCCGGCGCGCAACCCGTACGAGCCGCTGCTCAAGCTGCACCTCGACAGGGCCATGCTGGCGCTCACCTCGTTGCCCGACGACGACAGGAACGTGACCGGCAACATGCTGCAGTACTACGCGTTCAACAACCGACGTTACCGGCACGCGGCGCACGCGCGCACGCCCGCCCTGATCGTCGAGCTGGGCTACCTCTCGAACCCGCACGACAGGGAGCTGATCGACGAGCCGGACCGCCTGGCGGCGGCCCTGGAGGCCGGCGTCGTGAGCTACCTGGACGCGGTCGGCAGGCTCTGAGGCCCATGCGTACGCGGGCGTGGCGGCTCGTCGGACCGCCGGCTCGCGCGGCGCCGCGGAGCGGGTCGGGCCGGCGGCGTCCGGGCAGAGCGCGGTCGCGCCGGCCGTCCTCCGCGCACCCCGCCGCCCGGGGGTCGCTGGTAGCATCGCCTAGGCATGACAGTCGCGCCACGCTCCCGCCTCCCGCTCCGCCTGGCCGTCGTCGCGGCGCTCGCCGCGCTGGCGCTCGCCGGCTGCCGCCCGGGCGGCGACGGGGCGTCGACCAGCTCGGCGGGCGGCGGCTCGGGCGACGTGCCCCCGCTCAACGCCGCCGTGGAGGTGACCGACCCGGCGGTCGGCGGGGGCGCCGTCACGGTGACCGTGCGGGAGGGTGAGGAGCCGGTCTCCGGCGCCGTCGTGGCGGTCCAGGCCGACATGACGCACGCCGGCATGGCGCCCGTCATCGCCGACGCCCCCGAGGCCGAGCCCGGCGTCTACCGGACCGACGAGTTCGCGTTCACGATGGCCGGCGACTGGATCGTCACGGCCGAGGTGCGGACGCAGGACGGCCGCACCGCGACGGCCGAGACCTTCGTCACGGTCGCGCGGTGAGCGCCCCGGCCGCCCGCGCGGGCACCGTGGCTCGGGGCGAGGGGCGGGCGGGCCTGGTCGACCAGCCGCGCGGCTTCGACCTCCTCTCGCTGCCTGGCCTCAGGCGGTTCGCGCGCTGGCGGTACGCCCGCCTCGCGCTCCAGCTGCCGCTCCTGCTCCTGGCGCTGTTCGTGGTCGTCGACGGCCTCACCGGCCGCCAGGTCGCGCCCCGCAACGTCGCCACCACGGCCGTGTGGCTGCACTACCGCGGCCTGCTGGTGCTGGGGCTGGCGGTCGTGGGGAACGCCTTCTGCGCCGCGTGCCCGCTGATGCTCACCCGCGGCCTCTCGCGCCGTCTCGAGCGCCTGCTGCCGCGCAAGCTCGCCTGGCCGCGCGCGCTGCGCTCCAAGTGGCTGGTCATCGCGCTCCTGCTGGCGTTCTTCCTCGCCTACGAGGTCTTCGACCTGTGGGCCAGCCCGTGGCTGACCGCCTGGCTGGCCCTCGGCTACTTCGGCGCCGCGCTGGCCGTCGACGTGCTGTTCCCCGCCGGCACGTTCTGCCGCTGGGTCTGCCCGCTCGGCAACTTCAACTTCGCCCTGGCCACCGCCTCGCCCGCGCAGATCACGGCTGTGGACCCCGACGTGTGCCGCCGCTGCGAGCACAAGCCCTGCCTGCACGGCCGGTACACGGCGCCGGAGCGGCCCGCGGGAGGCTTCAGCCTGCCGCTGGCCGGCGCCCACGCGGGCTTCGTGCCCTCGGCGGAGGTCGTGAACCCCAACGGCGACGGGTTCTTCCCCGGCTGCGAGACGGGCCTGTTCGTGCCGACGATCACGTCGAACATGGACTGCACGCTGTGCCTCAACTGCGTGCGCGCCTGCCCCTACGACAACGTCGCCCTCACGGTGCGCGCTCCCGGGCGGGAGCTGCACCGCGCGCCGTGGGCGCGGCGCGGGCGCCTGTCGGTCCTGACCATGGGCGTGCTGCTCGCCTTCTTCGGCCTGATGAACGCGTTGGCGATGGTACCGCCGTTCTTCGACGCGGCCCAGCGCCTCTCCGAGCTCCTCGGCACGCGGAGCGAGGCCGTGGTCCTCGTCGTCCTCTACGCCGGCGTCACGCTGCTCGGCCTCGGGCTCACGCTCGCCGCGGCGTCCGCCGCCGACGCCCTGGGCGGCAGGTGGGAGGGTCTCGTGGCCGCGTACGAGCGCTGGGGCTACGTCGTCGTCGCGCTCGGGTTCGGCCTGTGGGCGGCGCACTACACCTTCCACTTCCTCACGGGCGCGCTGTCGATGGTCCCGGTGTTCCAGCACTTCTTCGCCTACCGCGGCCTGGACGTGGACCCGAACTGGCGCCTGGCGCAGGTCGTGCCGAGCGCCTACCTCTTCGCGGTCCAGGCCGCGATCACCGGCGCCGCCAGCTTCCTCGCCCTCTACACGACGGCGCGCATCGGCCTGCGCGACTTCGGCCGGCGCGGCGCCGTGGCGATGTGGCCCATGTTCCTCTTCGTGCTGGCGTTCACGGCGCTGCAGCTCCTCGTCCTGGCGCAGCCGATGGAGATGCGCGGCACGATCCTCGGACCCAGCTTCTGAGGCGCTCGCCCCGCGTTGGCCCGCCCGCGCCGGCCGGTGGTAGCCTGCTCCGCGTGCCCCGCGGGACACCCTCGCTCCTCGCCGCGCTGGCGGCCCTGCTGCTCGCCTCCACGTCCCTGGCCGAGCCGCTGCCGGCCTGCGCGGTCGACGACAGGCCGGCGCTGGCCACGGGCTACGACGAGTACGCCCTCACCGTCCTCGACACCGTGTTCGCCCTGACGCCGGACTACGAGCCTCCCGACCTCGTCCGGGCCTCCACGGCGTTCCCCGCCTCCTACGACGGGGGCGGGCAGCACCTCGTGCGCGCCGTGGTGATCGACGACCTCGCCGCCATGCTGCGGGACGCCGAGGCGGCGGGCGTGAGGCTGGCGGTGCAGTCGGCCTACCGCAGCTACGCCTACCAGGTCAGCACGTTCCAGTACTGGGTGGACCGCGACGGCTACGACGCGGCCCTGGCGAGCAGCGCGCGCCCCGGCCACTCCGAGCACCAGCTCGGCACCGCCATCGACTTCCGCTCCTACTCCGGACCGCCGGCCTGGGACCTGGCGGACTGGGCCGAGACGCCGGAGGGCGCCTGGCTGGCCGCGAACGCCCACCGCTACGGGTTCGTCATGAGCTACCCGCGGGGCGAGGCCGAGACGACCTGCTACGTCTACGAGCCGTGGCACTACCGCTACGTGGGACGCGAGACGTCCGCCGCCATCCACGGGAGCGGGCTGACGCCGCGCGAGTACCTGTGGCTCGCCCTCCAGGCCGAGCTGGAGCGGCGCGCCGGACCGGCCGGGGACGGCGGCCGTTGAGGCGCCTCGCCGCCGTCTGCCTGGCCGCGGCCCTGGGCGCCGCGTCGGCGCACCCGATGCTCGTGATCGGCGAGGTCACGATCGACCCGGACCCCGCCGTCCCGGGCGCGCCGGCGACGCTCACCCTCACGCTCCAGGACACGTCACTCGCCGAGGTCGAGGACGCCGTCGTGTTCGTCGAGCTGCGCGCCGGACCGCCGCCCGAGGGCGGGTCCGCGCCAGCCGGGGAGCCGGACGTGGCCACCGACAGGCTCGAGGAGGTCTCCCCCGGCGTCTACACGGCGACGATCGCGGTCCCTCCGGCGGGCGCTTACACGCTTACCGTGCGCGACCGCACCTACCGCCAGGAGGAGGCCGTGGCCAACGTGAGCGTGCGGCTCGGCGAGGGCGAGACGGGGGCCGTGTCGTTCGTCCTGCCCCCCACCGCCAGCGGACCGACCTCGCTGGGCTCGTGGCTGATCTGGCTCGTCGGCGTGCCGCTGCTCGCCGGCGTCCTCGTCACGGTGCTGGTGCTGCGCTCCGGCGGACGCGAGGCGGGGCCCGGCGCCGCGGGACCGGGCGAGGACGGCTCGCCCGCGGAGGAGCCGCCCGAGGGCGGGCCGCGCGCGCCCGTGTCGCCGGGCGAGGGGGCGGGATGACCTTCGTCGAGCAGACGTGGGGCACCTGGCTGAACGTCGCCGCGGTGCTGGTCGGCGGCGGCCTCGGGCTGCTCGTGCGCGGACGGCTGGCCGAGAGGGTCACGGTCGTCGTCATGCAGGCCATCGGCCTCGTCACGCTGCTCGTCGGCGTGCTGAACGCCCTCGACCTGAGCCGCGTCGACGCCCCGCCTGGGGTGCTCGTCGGGCTGCTGGCGCTGGCGATCGGCGGCGCCCTCGGCGAGTGGTGGGGCATCGAGGACGGCCTGGAGCGCCTCGGCGAGCGCCTGAAGCGCGCTCTCGGCGGCCAGGGCCGCTTCACCGAGGGCTTCGTCGCCGCCAGCCTGCTCTTCTGCGTCGGTCCGCTGACGCTCCTCGGCAGCTTCCAGAACGGCCTCACGGGCGAGGCGCCGTTCCTCGTCCTCAAGTCCACGCTCGACGGCTTCTCGGCGCTGGCGCTGGCCACCACGTTCGGGTTCGGCGTGCTCGGCTCGATCGCCGTGATCGCCGTCTACCAGGGCGGCCTCTCCCTCGCGGCCGGGCTGTTCGCGAACCTCGTGCCCGACCCCGCCAACGACCCCAACGTGATGCTCGTGAACGGGGTCGGCGGGCTGATGATCGTCGGCCTCGGCCTGGGGCTGCTCGAGGTCAAGCGCCTGCGCGTCGCCTCGCTGCTGCCCGCCATAGCGCTGGCGCCGCTGTTCCACTGGCTCGGCCGCCTCGTCTACTGAGCGTCGGCCCCACCCCCGCCGCCATCCGCGCCCGCCCCTCCCGCGGGGGCCGTGCCGACGGGCGCGCGCCGGCTGGCTCCCCGCGCGTTAGCATCGCGGCGTGACCGACGGCCGGACCCCCGTGATCGACGACGAGACCCTCGCGCGCCTCGAGGAGCTGGCGCGGCTCGAGCTGGCGCCGGAGGAGCGCGAGCGGGTGAAGGCCGACCTCGCGGCGGTGCTCGGCTTCGTGGCGCAGCTCGCCGACCTGCCGGAGGGACCGGGCGCCGAGGACCTGGCGGCGCCGGAGAGGACGCGTCCTGACGTGCCGCGGCCCGGCCTGCCGCGCGACGCGGCGCTGGCCCTGGCCCCCGCTGCCAGGGACGGCTACTTCGAGGTGCCGCGCACGGTCGACGAGGGCTGAGGGCCGGCCGCAGCGGAGGCCGCCCCGCTCCCGACGCGGGCCCCGCCGAGCGGCACAGCGGGGCCCAGGGCGAGGGTCAGGTGCCATGATCGCCTCCATGTACCTGGCCATCGTGCTCGCGCTCGTGCTCGTGAACGGGCTGTTCGCGATGTCCGAGATCGCCGTGGTCTCCGCGAACCGCTTCAGGCTGCAGCAGCGCGCCGAGGAGGGCGACCGCGCCGCGGGGAGGGCGCTGGCGCTGGCCGAGGACCCGAACCGCTTCCTCTCCACGGTGCAGGTGGGCATCACGCTCGTGGGCGTGTTCTCGGGGGCCTTCGGCGGCGCGACGCTGGCCGGGCCGGTCGCCGCGTCGCTGCGGCGCGTGGCGTGGCTGGCCCCCTACGCCGGCCCGCTGGCGTTCGGTCTGGTCGTGGCCGGCATCAGTTACCTGTCGCTCGTGGTCGGCGAGCTGGTGCCCAAGCGCCTCGGCCTGGCCAACCCCGAGGGGATCGCCGTCAGGGTCGCCGGGCTCATGCACGCCGTCTCCCGGGCCGCCGGCCCGGTCGTGTGGCTGCTCGGGGCCTCGACGAGCCTGGTGCTGCGGCTGCTGCGCGTCAGGACGCAGGGGGAGGACATCGACGAGGAGGACATCGAGCTCGTCATCGCCCAGGGGCGCGAGGCGGGCGTGGTGGAGCCAGAGGAGCAGGCGATCATCGAGAAGGCCTTCTGGCTCGGCGAGAGGCGCGTCAACGACATCATGACCCCGCGCCACGAGGTCGCCTGGCTCGACCTGGGCGGGGGCACCGAGCAGGTCGTCGAGGTCTTGGCGCGCGCGCCGCACGCGCGCTACGTCGTGGCGGATGGCGAGCTCGACAGCGTCGCCGGCTACGTGCGGGCCGCCGACCTGCTCTCCGCCGCCCTCCGCGGCGAGCCCTTCGACCTGCGCCGCCACCTGCGGGAACCGCTCTTCGTCCCGGAGACCATGCCCATACTGGCGATGCTCAACACGTTCAGGGAGTCGGGCGAGCGCCTCGCCGTCGTCGTGGACGAGCACGGCGGCTTCGATGGCCTGCTCACCCTCGGCGACATCCTCGAGGAGCTCGTCGGCGACCTGGCGGCCGTCGGCCCCGAGGAGCCGCTGGTCGTCGCGGTGGGTCCCGGCGCCTGGCGCGTCGACGGCGCCGTGCACGTCGACGCGCTCGTCGACGCTCTCGGCCTCGGGGGCGCGGTCGACTTGGAGCACGCCGGTTTCCAGACGGCCGGGGGGCTGGCCGCGTTCGTGCTGGGGCGGGTGCCGGTGGAGGGCGACGCCTTCGAGTGGCACGGGCACAGGTTCACCGTCGCGCGCATGGACGGGCAGCGCGTCGCCGAGCTGCTGGTAGGGCGCGAGCCCGTCGAGGAGGGTTAAGCTGCGGCGCGTGAGCCGCCTGCTGGAGCTCCTGCGCCGGTACCTGCCCAGACGCGACGGCTCCGAGGGCCAGGGCTTCCTGGCGAAGTGGGCGCTGCTCGGCACGCTGATCGGCGCCGTGGCCGGGCTCGGGTCGGCCCTGTTCTTCTACGCCCTCGAAACGGCGACGGACCTCTTCCTGGGGCGCCTCGCCGGCTACCGGCCCCCGCTGCCCCTCGGCGAGGGAGGCACCGGCGCCGCGCCGGGGGCGGCTGTGCCCTGGCTGGTGCCTCTCGTCGTGGCGGGCGGCGGAGTGCTGTCCGGGCTCATCGTCGCGAGGCTCGCTCCCGAGGCCGAGGGACACGGCACCGACGCGGCGATAAGGGCGGTCCACAGGGACGCGGGGCGGGTGAGGCGCCGGATACCCCTCGTGAAGCTCGTCGCCTCCGCCATCACGATCGGCTCGGGCGGCTCCGGCGGTCGCGAGGGCCCGTCCGCGCAGATCTCGGCGGGCTTCGGCTCGGCGCTGGCCGACTGGCTGCGCCTGAGCGCGCAGGACCGCCGCATCGCCGTGGCGGCCGGGATGGGCGCCGGCATCGGCGCGATCTTCAGGGCGCCCCTCGGCGGCGCGCTGATGGCCGCGGAGATCCTCTACCTGCACGACCTCGAGACCGACGCCATCATCCCGGGACTCATCGCGTCGATCGTCGGCTACAGCGTGTTCGGCGCGATCTACGGCTTCGAGCCGATCTTCGGGGCGCAGCCGCAGATCGCCCTCGACTCGCCGCTGCAGCTCCCCTACTACGCGCTGCTCGGCCTCGCCTGCGGGCTGGTGGGCATCGTGTACGCCGAGACGTTCTACGGCGTGTCCGCGGCCTTCCGGCGCCTGCGCTGGCCGGCCTGGCTCAAGCCCGCCCTGGGCGGTCTGGCGGTGGGGCTGCTCGGGCTCGCGCTCCCGCAGGTGCTGCACACCGGCTACGGCTGGGTGCAGCTCGGCATGAGCACGGCCGTCCTCGAGCTGCCGCTCGCCGTCGTCCTCGTCGTCCCCTTCGCGAAGATCCTGGCGACGGCGCTGTCGATAGGCTCGGGCGGCTCCGGCGGCATCTTCGGCCCCGGCATGGTGATCGGCGGGCTGCTGGGGGCGGCCCTGTGGCGGCTGGGCCACGGCGTGCTCCCCCACCTGCCGGACCAGCCCGCGCCCTTCGTGATCGTGGGGATGATGGCGCTCTTCGGCGGCATCGCGCACGCGCCCCTGGCGATGATGCTGATGGTCGCCGAGATGACCGGCAACCTGTCGCTGCTGGCGCCGGCGATGATCGCCGTCGCCCTCGCGACGGCGCTCGTCGGCGAGCGCACGATCTACCGCGCGCAGCTCCCGAACAGGGCGGCGTCGCCGGCGCACCGGGTGAGGATGGCCTTCCCCCTCCTCTCCTCGCTCTCCGTGCGGGACGCGATGCGATCGGCCGACGTCGTCGCGGAGGACGCGTCCCTCGACGAGGCGCGCGCCGCCCTGGGCACGGACGGCGCCGTGGTGCTGCGGGACGGCCGGCCCGTCGGCGTCCTCACGTCCGCCTCGCTGGCCGACGCCCCCGGCGGCGCCAGGGCGGGAGACGCGATGCGGCCCTGCGCTCCCCTGGCGGCCGACCTGCCTCTCGACGAGGCCCTGCAGGCCCTCGACGACGCCGGCCTGGGGTGGCTGCCCGTGGTGGACGACGGTCGGCTCGTCGGCCGCGTCGGCACGCGCGGCATCATCCGGACCTACAAGGAGACGCTGGGGCGGGGCGTGCGCCGCGTGTCCGCGCTGCCGCCCGAGACCGCGCTGCTCGAGGCCACGGTGTCGGCGGCCTCGCCCGTCGCCGGCAGGTCGCTGGCGGAGGCGCGGCTGCCGGCCGCGACCCTGGTCGTGTCGCTGGTGCGGGACGGCGCCGTGACCTACCCGAGGGGCGACACCGTGGTCGCGGCGGGCGACAGGCTCACGGTGCTCACGGCCGCCGGCGCGGAGGACGAGGTGAAGCGCTACCTGGTGGGCGAGTGAGCGCCGCGGCGGCCGCGCGGCGTCGGGCTCGTCGCTCGCCGGTCCGCGCGCTGGCGCCGCTCCGGCCCCGTCAGAGGACCTTCGTGCCGAGGTACCCGGCCAGCGCGTCCGGCACCTCGACGGTGCCGTCCCGGCGTTGGTTGTTCTCGACCAGCGCGGCGATCGTGCGCGGGAACGCCAGCGCGCTGCCGTTCAGCGTGTGCACGGGCTCCGGCCTGCCCTTGCCGTTCACCCCGCCGGGGCGGGCCCTGGTGCGCAGCCGGTTCGCCTGGAACGCCTCGAGGTTGCTGACGCTCGAGACCTCGAGCCAGCGGCCCTGCCCGGCGCTCCACACCTCGAGGTCGTACTTCTTCGCCTGCGTGAAGCCCAGGTCACCGGTGCACATGAGCAGGCGGCGGTAGGGCAGGCCGAGCTCCTCCAGCAGCGACTCGGAGACCGCGACCATCTCCTCCAGCGCCTCGTAGCTGCGCTCCGGGGTCGTGAACTGGACCATCTCGACCTTGTCGAACTGGTGCACGCGGTTCAGCCCCCGCACGTCCTTGCCGTGGCTGCCGGCCTCGCGGCGGAAGCAGGCGGTGAAGGCGCAGTAGCGGAGCGGCAGGCTGGCGGTGTCGAGGATCTCGTCGCGGTGCAGGTTCGTCAGGGGCACCTCGGAGGTGGGGACGAGGTAGAGCCCGCCCGTCACCTCGTACATCTGCCCCTCCTTGTCGGGGAGCTGGCCCGTGGCCGTCGCCGACTCGGCGTTCACCAGCACCGGCGGCACCACCTCCTCGTAGCCGTGGGCCGCCAGCCTGTCGAGGAAGTACGCCTGCAGCGCCCGCACGAGCTTGCTGCCCTCGCGCCTGAACACGGGGAAGCCGGCGCCCGCCAGCTTCACGCCGGCCTCGAGGTCGAGCCAACCGCGCGCGGTCATCAGGTCCCAGTGGGCCCTCGGCTCGAAGTCGAGCGCGGGCCCCTCGCCCCACTCCTTCACGACGACGTTGTCGTGCTCGCTCTCCCCGTAGGGGACGCTCTCGTGGGGGAGGTTCGGGACGGCGAGGAGGAGCTGGCCGATCTGCTGGTGCAGGCTGCGCTCGAGGTCCTCGAGGCGCTTGACCTCGCCGGAGAGCTCGGCCAGGCGCGCCATCAGCTCGGGGTCGTCCTGCCCGCGGCGCTTCATCTCGCCGACCGTGCGGCTGTCCGCGTTGCGCTGGGCCTGCTTCTCCTCGAGGTCCCGCTTGACGAGCCTGTGCTCCTCGTCGAGGCGCAGCAGCTGCTCGAGCTTGGGGAGCTCGTCTGCCATCATCTTCGCGCGCATCGCGCGTCTCACGGCGTCGGGGTTGTCGCGGACGAAGCGCAGGTCGAGCATGGCAGCCAGTGTACGAGCTTACTCAACGCTCCGGACCGGGCGCACGTATCCTCGTTCGTGACGGGTCCAGGCGCGCCCGGACCCGGGAGGGTGGGACGTGTTCAGACGCCTCTTGAGCAGGCCGGAGAACGCACCGGAGACCGACCAGCTGGACGTCGCGGTGCGCGTCCTGCGCGCCGCCAGGCCGCAGGAGCGCAGCGAGGAGGCACTCAAGGGCCTGCGCGGCGCCCTGGGCGGCGACGCGCGCGGCTACGTCGTCCGGGGCGACGACGCCTCGGGCTACGCCTTCGACGCCCAGGTGGGCTACGGCGCCGCGCTGCTCGAGATCGCCCCGGGCCACGGGCCCTGGCGCTCGCCGGGACCGCGGGTCGTCGCCAACCACATCGCCGAGATGTTCACGCCGAACGACGCCGCCAAGCGCGCGCAGTACTCCGACCTCGGCCTGCGCGACGCCACGTCCACGCTGGTCGTGCCGGTCGCCGGCGGCTACGCCGCCTACGGCGCGCTGGTCATGCACCGCCACGGCGGACCGGCGTTCGGGGACGAGGAGCTGAGGCTGGCGACGAGGTGGGGCGCCCTCCTCGGCGAGGCCCAGGCGCAGGCGCTCGAGCTGAGGCGGTCGAAGCTCAGCCTCGTGGAGTTCACGCGCGCGTTCACGCAGGCGTTCGAGGCGCAGGACTTCGCGCAGCTCGGCCACGCCGAGCGGGTGACCGCCTACGCGCTCGCCCTGGGACGCGCCCTGGGCCTCCCCGCGAAGCAGCAGGCCGACCTCTACTTCGCTGCCATGCTGCACGACATCGGCAAGCTCGGCTCGGGCCTCGACCTCAGGCTCGAGGACCTCGAGCACCCGCAGCGCGGCGCGAACATGGTGGCGTCGGCGGCGATGCTCAAGGAGGCCGCCGAGGGCATCAGGCACCACCACGAGGCCTGGGACGGCTCCGGCTTCCCCAGCGGCCTGCGCAAGGACGCCATCCCGCTGCTGGCGCGCATCGTCGCCGTGGCCGACACGTTCGACGTGCTCTCCAGCGAGCGCGGCCAGGCGCTGCCGCTGCGCGAGGTCGAGAAGGCGCTCGAGGCTCGGTCGGGCGGCGAGCTCGACCCTTCCCTCGTCTCGCTGTTCGTGGGCAACATCCTCAGGCAGGGCAAGGACACGGCGGAGCTCGGCACGCTGCAGGCCACCGACCTGCCGTTCTAGGCGGGCCCCGCGTCCCCGGCGGACGCGGTGGTAGGCTTCGCGCGATGAGCGTCGAGGTCGTGAGCTACCGGCTCACCTACCGCGGACGGCCCGCGGGCACACAGGTCCTCAAGACAGAGGTGACGGGCACGGTCAGGCGCATGGAGGCGAGGGCGGCCTTCCAGGGTCTCCTCGGCAACGCCACGGTCGTCCAGCGCAGCCGCTCCAGCGCCCAGCACCACCACAGCCTCCGCTTCTCCGAGGAGACGCAGGAGCGCGAGGGCAGGCGCGTCTTCGACGTCGAGTTCGACGCCGCCAGCGGCCTCGTGCGCGCCACGACCGGCCCGAAGGACGTGGCGACGGCGCCCTACATCAGGCCGTACCGCGACCCGCTGTCGCTGCTCGGCCAGGTGCGCGCGCTGGCCGGCGAGAGCGCCCACGGCGTGGCCATGCTCGGCAAGGACGTCACCGTGCTCCTCGCCGGCGAGGTCGAGCTCGCGACAGCGCTGGGCGACCGGCGCGCCTGGGCCTACGTCGTCCACCCCGGCGGCTCCATCGTCTACGTCGACATGGAGGCGCCGCACACGATCCTCAAGCTCACCCAGCGCCTGCCCGACGGTCACCTCGACTCGCTGATCGTCAGCGTCGCCACCGAGCCCACCCTGGACGGCTTCGGCGACGAGGGCGGCAAGCGCGGTCAGCAGCAGCGCCGCCGCGGTCGCCGCCGCCCCCGCCGGCGCCGGCGCGGCTGAGGCCGCCCACTACGACCCACGACCCGACCCACGCCGAGGCCCTCGACTGGCTGTACGCGCAGACGCGCGCGGGCGGCAGGCGCCACCCGGGTCGCGCGGCGCGTCTCCTGGACGAGCTCGGGCTGGAGCCGCCGCCCCGCCTCGTGCGCGTGGTGGGCACGAACGGCAAGGGGACCGTGTCGCACCTCATCGCCGCCGGCCTCACCGCCGCCGGCCACAGGACGGGGCTCTTCCTCTCGCCGCACGTCGAGCGCTTCGAGGAGCGCGTGTCGGTGGACGGCGCGCGCGTCACCGCGGCGGAGGTCGTGGGGTTCGTGGCCCGCGCTCGCGAGGCCCTCGCGCGCTACGCGCCCGACGGCGACTCGCGCCCCGCCTTCTTCGAGCTGACGCTGGCCCTGGCCCTCGACGCGTTCGCCCGCCGCGGGACCGAGTGGGCGGTGCTGGAGGCCGGCGTCGGCGGCGCCACCGACGCCACGACCGCGGCCGCGGCGCCGGGCCGCGTGAGGCTCGTCGTGCTCACGAACGTCGACCTCGACCACGTCGCGACGATAGGCCCCGGCCTGGCGGACATCGCCCGCGAGAAGGCCGGCGCCTTCGCCGCCGGCGTGCCGGCGGTCACCGCCGCCTGCGGGCCGTCCCTGGAGGTCGTGCGCGCGGTCGCCGCCGCGGTGGGCGCGCCGCTGCACGAGGTCGAGCCCCTGCGGCCCGGCGAGAGCACGCGGTCCGCGAACGAGCGCCTCGCCGCCAGGGCGCTGGAGCTGCTGGGCGTGCCGGAGGACGCCCGCGCCGCGGCGCTGGCCGCCCCTCCCCTGCCGGGACGCGGCGAGCGCTTCGTGGCGAGGGCGCGCGAAGTCCTCCTCGACGGGGCCCACGACCCGGCCGCCGCGGCCAGGCTGGCGCAGGAGGCCGGCGAGGGCTTCACGCTGCTGTTCGGGGCGCTGACCCGCAAGCAGGGCACGGCCACGTTGGCCGCGCTCGAGCCGCACGCCGCAGCTGTCGTGATCACCGAGGCCGCTCCCGGCGAGGGCGTCGACCACCTCCTCGGTCCCGGCCGCGAGGTCGTGCCGGACCCAGCGGCCGCCCTGCGGCGGGCGTTGGCGCTCACGCCGGAGGGCGGACGCGTCGTCGTGGCCGGCTCCCTCTACCTGGCCGGCAGGCTGAGGCCCCTGCTAGACTCGCCGGCGGCATGGAGCCGGTAGGCGCCAGCACTCCGCGAGACGACGCGGCCAGGACGAGCGGCCGGGTGGGGTTCGTCTCCCTCGGCTGCCCCAAGGCGCTTGTCGACAGCGAGCGCATCCTCAGCCAGCTCAGGGCCGACGGCTACGAGCTCGTGAGCAGCTACGAGGACGCCGAGCTCGTCGTCGTGAACACCTGCGGGTTCATCACCCCCGCCGTCGAGGAGTCGCTCGACGCCATCGGGGAGGCGCTGCGCGAGACGGGCCGGGTCGTCGTCACCGGCTGCCTCGGCGAGCGGCCCGAGAAGGTCATGGAGCGCCACCCGCAGGTGCTCGCCGTCACCGGCCAGGCCGACGTGGACGGCGTGATGCGCGCGGTGCGCCAGGCGCTGCCGCTGGCGCGCGACCCCTTCACGAGCCTGCTGCCGATGGCCGCCGTCGGCGGGCGCGCAGCCGTCCCGGACCGCGTGAGACTGACCCCGCGCCACTACGCCTACCTGAAGGTCGCCGAGGGCTGCGACCACCGCTGCAGCTTCTGCATCATCCCGCAGCTGCGCGGGAACCTGGCGTCGCGTCCGGCCGCCGACGTCGTCTACGAGGCCAGGCGCCTCGTCGCCTCCGGCGCCAAGGAGCTGCTGCTAATCGCCCAGGACCTCTCGGCCTACGGCAACGACCTGAGGCACGCGACCTCCACCCTCGACGGACGCGAGGTCAGGGCGCACCTCGTCGACCTCGTCACCGAGCTGAGCGAGCTGGGCGTCTGGCTGCGGCTCCACTACGTCTACCCCTACCCGCACGTGGTCAGGCTCGTCGAGCTGATGGCCGAGGGCAAGGTGCTCCCCTACCTCGACGTGCCGCTGCAGCACGCCTCGACGCGCGTCCTGCGCGCGATGCGCCGGCCGGGCGGGTCCGTGAGCCACCTCGAGACGATCCGCCGCTGGCGCGAGGTCTGCCCCGAGATCACCCTGCGCTCGACCTTCATCGTCGGCTTCCCCGGCGAGACCGAGGAGGACTTCCAGGAGCTGCTCGACTTCCTGGCCGCAGCCCGCCTCGACCGCGTGGGGGCGTTCACCTACAGCGAGGTCGAGGGCGCCGACGCCAACGCCCTGCCCGGCGCCGTGCCGGAGGAGGTCAAGCGGGAGCGCTACGCGCGCCTCATGGAGCTGCAGGCGTCCGTGAGCCGGGCGAAGCTGGCGGCGAAGGTGGGCGAGGAGCTGAGCGTGATCGTCGACGACTACGGCGAGCTGCCCGGCGAGGTCGTCGGCCGCAGCGAGGGCGACGCGCCCGACATCGACGGCGTCGTGCGCGCGCTGGGCGACGGCACCGTGAAGATCGGCGACGTCGTGCGGGTCAGGGTCACGGACGCCGGCGACCACGACCTCGAGGGCGAGGTCGTCGGGCGGGTCGACCTGCGGCCCGCCGTGCCGGTCCTGGCCCGCTGAGACACCTGCCCCGCGCCCGGCGCGGGCGCCACCCGGTCCCTCGCGAGGGCGGTCGCCGCGTCGTTCGACCCCGCCGGCGCGGCCGCCGCGCTCAGCCCAGCGGCCCCCGCGGCTGCACGAGGCGCTCGAACTCGCGCTCCTCCTCGATCCCCAGCCCGCCGCGCTGCTGCGTGACCATGAGCCGGAACTCGTGCGGGGAGGTGGCCGTGAACGTCGCGTCCTCCAGCGTGATGCGCCCCTGCAGGTAGAGCTCGACCAGGTGCTGGTCGAACGTCTGCATCCCGCGCAGGTTGTCCTGCATGAGCGCCTCCTTGATCAGGGGCGTCTTCTCCTCGTCCTTGATGTAGTCGCGGATCAGGGGCGTGTTCACCAGCACCTCGACCGCCAGCGCGCGCCCGGGACCGTCGGCGCGCGGCAGCAGGCGCTGGCTGAGGATGCCGAGGAGCGAGTCGGCGAGCAGGATGCGGATCTGGTCGCGCTCGTGCGGCGGGAAGAAGTCGATGATGCGGTTGACGGTGCGTATCGCGTCGAGCGTGTGCAGCGTGCTGAAGACGAGGTGGCCGGTCTGGGCCGCGGACAGCGCGGCCTCGACGGTCTCCTTGTCGCGCATCTCGCCGACCATGATCACGTCGGGGTCCTGGCGCATCGCGTACTTCAGCGCCCCCACGAAGTCGGACGTGTCCAGGCCGATCTCGCGCTGCACGACGAGGCTCTTCTGGTTGCGGTGGAGGATCTCGATGGGGTCCTCGATCGTGATGACGTTCTTCGCGAAGCGGCGGTTGATGAAGTCGATCATCGCCGCCAGCGTCGTCGTCTTGCCCGACCCGGTGGGGCCGGTGACGAGCACGAGGCCGCGCGGCTGGCTCGCCAGCTCGGTGACGACGGCGTTGGGGAGGCCGAGCGCCTCGAAGCTGGGGATCGCGTCGCGGATCACGCGCATGACGATGCCCACCGAACCGCGCTGCCTGAGCACGTTGCAGCGGAAGCGGGCGATGTTGGGGATGTTGAAGGCGAAGTCGATCTCGTGCCTGTGCCTGAACAGGTCGCGCTGCGACTCGGTCATCATGGCCAGCGCGATCTGCTCGGTCTGCTCCGGCGTGAGCGGTGGCACCCCCTCGTAGGGCTGCAGCTCGCCGTCGATGCGCGTGTGCGGCGGCGCTCCCGCCTGCAGGTGGATGTCGGATGCGCCGCGCGCGACCATGGTCTTCAGCAGGTCGGCGATGCGCACGCCGCGTGAGGGTGCGTCACTCATCGTGCGGCCAGTCTAGGGAACGCGCGGTCACGGCGTTGTGACATTCCGCGGGCGGCGCCGGGGCGCCTGGGGCCCGCCGTGCGCCGCGCCCCGGCGCAGCGGAGACCGGCGGGAACCGCGCCCCGGCGCCTCCGAGCCTGACTAGAGGATCTTCGAGAGGAACGCGCGCGTCCTCTGCTCGCGCGGGTTCTGGAAGAAGTGCTCGGGCGTGCCGACCTCGACGATCTGGCCGGCGTCCATGAACACGACGCGGTCGCCGACCTCGCGAGCGAAGCCCATCTCGTGCGTCACGACGATCATCGTCATGCCCTCCTTGGCCAGCGCGACCATGACGTCGAGGACCTCGCCGATCACCTCGGGGTCCAGCGCCGAGGTGGGCTCGTCGAACAGCATCACCTTCGGCCCCATCGTCAGGGACCGTGCGATGGCGACGCGCTGCTGCTGGCCGCCCGAGAGCTGGCCGGGGTACTTGCGGGCCTGCTCGGGGATGCCCACCTTCTCGAGGTAGAACATCGCCCGCTCCTCGGCCTCGCTCCTCTTCCACTTGCGGACCCTGATGGGCGCGAGCGTGATGTTCTCGAGCACCGTGAGGTGCGGGAAGAGGTTGAACTGCTGGAACACCATGCCGGTCTCGCGGCGGATGCGGTCGATGGCCCTGACGTCGTCGGTGAGCTCGACCCCGTCGACGACGATGCGGCCCTCCTGGTGGTCCTCGAGCCTGTTGATACAGCGGATCAGCGTCGACTTCCCGGAGCCGGACGGCCCGATGACCACCACGACCTCGCCCTTGTTCACCGACATGTTGATGTCGCGCAGGACGTGGAAGTCACCGAACCACTTGTTGAGGCCCTCGATCTCGATGATCCTCTCGCCCCCAGGCGGGGCGTCGGCCCTGACGACGTTGCTGGCGACGGCGTCGCTCATGTGCTTCCTCTCTCGGGACGCGCGCGGCGTCCCCGCGGCGCGGGCGACCGGCTCACCTGACGCCCACGCCCAGCTGGGTCTCGAGCTGCCGCGAGGCCGCGCTCATGCGGTAGGCGAAGAACCAGTAGACGACGGCCAGGAACAGCGACAGCTCCAGGCGGATGCCGCCCGGCACGAGCAGCGAGGCCGGCTGGTTCGCGACCACGTCGGCGACGTTGAAGAAGTCGAACAGGCCGACGATGAACACCAGCGACGTGTCCTTGAACAGGCCGATCGCCTGACCGACGATCGCCGGTATCACCGCCCGCAGCGCCTGCGGCAGGACGATGAGGAGCGTCGTCTGCCAGCCGGAGAGCCCCAGCGCCCGCGCCGCCTCGACCTGGCCGCGCGGCACCGCCTGCAGCCCGCCGCGCACGTTCTCGGCCATGTAGGCGGCGCTGAAGAGCGTGACGGCGACCATCGACCGCGCGAGGGCGCTGATGCTGTCCGGGTCCGAGAGCCCCAGGAGCAGCGGCACGAGGAGCGAGGCGATGAACAGCCAGGTGATGAGCGGCGCGCCGCGCACGACCTCGATGAACGCGGTGCAGGCGACCTTGATGACGGGGAGGTCGCTGCGTCGGCCCAGCGCCAGCAGGATGCCGAGCGGGAAGCTGACGACGATGCCCACCACCGACAGCACCAGGGTGAGCAGGAAGCCGCCCCACAGGCGCGTGCTCACGCGCACGAGCGGGCCGTCCTCGAAGACGCCGTAGAGGAGCAGGAAGGCGACGACGACCGACGCCCCCCACAGCCAGGGGAGGAGGCGCCGCACGCTGGGGACCACGGTCCCGAGGCCGAGGCCCGCCATGCCGGCCAGCGCCACGGCCAGCCAGCCGAAGCGCACCGACGGCCAGAAGACCAGGCCGACGACGGCGAGCGCGCCGGCGGCGTACATGAACCACCTGAACACGCCCCTGACGATCAGGCTCTCGTACTTGTCGCCCGCGGCGCCGATGCCGAGCAGGAACATGACGAGGGCGACCATCGTGAAGGGGCGCCACAGCAGATGGGTCGGGAACCGGTAGACGGCGAAGAGCTTGAGGTTGTTCCAGACCTGCTCCCAGTGCGCCCCGGTGAAGACCCAGGTCAGGAGGGAGTAGAGGGCCCACACGAGCAGGGCGCCCCCGACGAGCGTCACGATCGTGTCGGCGATCCCGCCGAACAGGTTCCGGCGGGCCCAGGCCACGGGACCCGTCTGCCTGATGGGGGGCTTCCTGGCCTCGATCACCTAGCTCACCTCTCCACCAGCGCCATGCGGGCGTTGACGATGTTCAGGACCAGGGCGAAGAGCAGGCTGATGGTCAGGTAGGCGGCGATGATCATCAGCGTGACGGGCACCGTCGCCCCGGTCTGGTTCGCGATGATGATGCTGATCGCGAACAGCTCCGAGTAGGCGGCCAGCGGCGCCAGTGAGCTGTTCTTGGTGAGGTTGAGGAACTGGCTGATGAGCGGCGGGAGGATCACCCGCATGGCCTGCGGGAAGATCACGAAGCGGAAGGCCTGGGAGTCGGAGAGCCCCAGCGCCTTGGCGGCCTCGCGCTGCCCGTTCGGCACCGCCAGCAGGCCCGCCCGCACGATCTCAGCGATGAACGAGGCGGTGTAGACGACCAGGGCGATGAGCAGCGCCAGGTAGTTCGTCGACAGCCTGACGCCGCCGTCGTAGTTCGAGATCGGGATCGTGGGCTTCGACCACACGAGCGGGCGGCTCGTCTGGATCGTGAACTCCGCCTGCAGCGGCTCCTCCTCGTCCTCGCCTCCGCCCGCGGCCGCGGGCGGCGCGAAGAGCTGCGCCGGCGAGACGTTCGCCCCCCGGGACTCGCTGGCCGCGAAGGTCGTGGCGAACCGCGGGATCCGGGCCTCGCCGTTGCGGTTGGCGACCAGGGTGCGCTCGAAGCCGGTGAAGCTGAGCCTGACGGCGGCGCTGAAGCCGCGGGGCGAGGGCGCGTCCGGGTCGAGCTCCTCCCCCTGGTCCCAGGCGCCGTCGCCGTCTCGGTCGCGGTAGACGACGCCGCGCGACGGGAACTGGAAGAAGTGGATGGCGAGGTCGCTCTCCGCCGCCGCCTCCGGGTCGGCGAAGGTCACCTCCACCTCCTCGAACTCGGACTCCTGGAACGGCGGGAAGTAGAACCGGCCGTACACGTAGCGGCGCGACTCGACGAGGTTCTGCGTCTGCACCTCGAGCCCGCCCTCGGCGACGCGCGCAGTGACGGCCGCGAACGGGATGAAGGGCTCGAGGAACTGCTTGACGCCGTCGCCGTTGAGGTCGCGGAAGACGGTGACGACGCCAGAGGTCTCGCGGAACGCCGTGGCCGCGCCCGACGGCAAGGACCCCTTGCCGACCAGGAGGTAGCCGGCCACCGCGACGACGAGCGCCGCGAGCAGGCCAGGGCCGAACGCGTTGCCGGGGCGGTCGGCGAGCCTGAGCTGGCGCCGCCTGAGCCACCAGACCGCGGCGCCAATGGCCACGGCGGCCACCAGGTACGGCACCCAGGCCCCGAAGTGGTAGCTGGGGTATGGCCAGGGGAGCGCCACGCCCTGGTTGCTGAAGAGCGCGCCGCCGGGGAGCCTGACGGCGTTGAGGATCCGCGGCGGCAGCGGCGTGAGGAAGGCCGTGTACCAGAAGATGATCTGCACCGCCAGCGGCGTGTTCCGCAGCGTCTCGACGTAGACGGTCGCGAAGCCGCGCATGAGGAAGTTGCGCGACAGGCGCATCACGCCGATGACGACGCCGAGCACCGTCGCGAACGCGACGCCGACGAGGGCGACCTTGAGCGTGTTGAGCACGCCGATGAGGAACGCCCGCCCGTAGCTGTTCTCCCCCGTGTAGCGGATAGGCGTCTCGGCGAGCGGGATGCCGGCGCGCTGGTCGAGGAAGCCGAAGTCGCTCGGCAGGTTCGCGCTCCGCAGCGCGGTCGTGACGTTGTGGTAGACCACGTACGCCGCCGCCACCAGGACGACGGCGAACACGACCTGCGCCAGCACGCCGATCGTCCTGACGTTCCTGTAGAAGGGGATCCTCTGCTGGGACCCGAGTGCGGTGCGTTGGATCGTCTCTGCGCTCATCCGTTGCCCTCAAGATGCGCGGGGCGCGGGTCAGATACGTGGGAGGACCTCACTCCAGATAGCTGTAGCCAGCGCGCGGCAGGGACGAGCCAGGGGGTGGTCGCCTGGCGGCGCCACCCCCTGAGCAGGTCCCCACCTTCGGTCACGTCCTACCGGAAGGGCGGGGCGAACAGCAGACCACCCTCGGTGTAGAGCGAGTTGAGGCCGCGCGGGATGTCGAACGGGGTGTCGGGGCCGAGGTTCCTGTTGTAGATCTCCTCGTAGTTGCCGACCTGGCGGATCGCCTGGAGCATGCCGTCGGCCGGGATGCCGAAGTCGGAGACGTTTGTGCCCTCGACGCCGAGCATGCGCCGCACGTCGGGGATCGTCGTGGTGGCGGCGACCTCCTCGACGTTGTCGGCGGTGATGCCGTACTCCTCCGCCGTGAACAGCGCGAAGACTACCCACTTGACGACGTCGAAGAGGCGCTGCTCGCCGTTGAGTACGGCCGGGCCGAGCGGCTCCTTCGAGATCGTCGCGTCGAGGATCACGTGATCGGCGGGGTTCTGCAGCGTGATGAGGCGGCTGGCCAGGCCCGACTTGTCGGTCGTCCAGGCGTCGCAGGCGCCCTGGTCGTAGGCCGCGGTGAGCTGGTCGGCGTTCTCGTAGATCACGGGCTCGAAGCTGATGTTGAGGGCGCCGAGCACGTCGTTGAGGTTCAGCTCCGTGGTGGTGCCTGACTGTACGCAGATCCGGCGGCCCTCGAGGTCCTGCAGGGTCGTGATGCCGGAGTCGCGGCGCGCCATGAAGCCCTGGCCGTCGTAGAAGGTCGTGGGGGCGAACTCGAGGCCGACGCTGGTGTCGCGCGAGCTGGTCCACGTGGTGTTGCGGATCAGCACGTCGACCTCGCCGGTCTGCACGGCCGTGAAGCGCTCCTGGGCCGAGAGGGCGCGGAACTGGACGGCGTTGGCGTCGCCGAGGATCGCGGCGGCGATGGCGCGGCAGAAGTCGACGTCGAAGCCCTCGAACTCGCCCTGGGCGTTGATCGTGCCGAAGCCGGGGAGCTGGTCGTTGACGCCGCAGACGAGGTTGCCGCGGGCGATGATGTCGTCGAGCTTGTCGGCGTAGGCGGCACCGCCGAAGACGAGAGCCGCCACTAGGATGGTGAATACGAGTCTGCGCATCCGTGGTCCCTTCTTTCCGAGAGGAAGCTTGCAGCCTTCAGGTTGTCTGGCCGCCCGCACTATAACCGCGCTCTCACGAAGTTGTAAAGGAAACGCCGGTCTAGACGCGGTTCTTGCCCCTGCATGAGAGCGCCCCGGCCGCTGGGCGGCCGGGGCGCCGGGTCTCGTCGGGCTGGGAGCCCTGGCGGGGAGGTCCTGCGAGGCCGTCGGACCGCCGGCTCGGGATGCCCCTCGGAAGGGCGTCGGTCTCCGGCCGGCGGCTCCGGCGGGCCGGTCGAGGACCTCAGGCGGACGGCGCGGCCGCGGCGGACGCCTCCGCCTGCTTCTCCGCCTCCTCCTTGGCCTCGAGCTTGGCCTTGATGCGCTTGAGGACCGTGGTCTCCTCCAGCGCGCGCTGGTCGAGGACGCTGCGGATGTACCTGATCTCGTAGTTGATGCCGGGGATCACGAGCTGCTCGAGCGCGTTGACCCGGCGGTTCGTCTTCTTGATCTCCTCGCCTATGCGCCGCAGGCGCGTCTCCGTGGCCGCCACGTTGATGATGGCCTCGACGAGCTTGCGGAACTGCGAGGCCGCCTCGAGCGTCGTGGCGCCCGCCCCGACCGGCGAGAAGGGCAGCTTGTCGTCGAACCTCGGCGCCTGCACCTGCGGGACCTTGACCCCGAAGATGTTCTCCATCCTCAGCTCGACCTCGACCTGCTGCGACTCGGCCAGAGCCAGGCTGGAGACGTTCTCCGGCCCGTCCCAGGCGTTGGCGAGGAACAGCGCGAAGTAGGCCTCGCGGCTCGCCTGGGCTAGCTGCCGGCGCGCCTCCAGGGAGGACCGCACCAGGGCGAAGAACTCGCCGACCAGCGCGTCGCGCTTGCGCTTGAGGAGGTCCGCCCCGCGCACGGCCAGCTTGACCTGGTCGCGCCGCTGCAGGAGGTTCGAGCGGGTGGGGGCGATGCTCTCGGCCACGTCAGCCTCCGATCAGAGCCGGTCCTGCTTCGCCGCGCCCCAGAGCTCGTCCATCTTGGCGCCGTAGTACTTGTCGATCTGGTCGTTCGAGAGCCTGGTGAGCTCGCTCTTGGGCAGCATCGAGAGGATCGACCACGCGATGGTCAGGGAGTCCTCGATCGACCTGTTCTCCGAGCCCTGGTTGATGAAGCGCTTCTCGAACTCGTCGGCGAACTTCAGGTAGAGCTTGTCGGTCTCGGACAGCGCGTCCTCGCCCGTGATGGCCACGAGGCGCCGCAGGTCGAGGCCGTTGGCGTACGCGGCCTGGAGCTGGTCGGACACGTTCTTGTGGTCCTTGCGGGTCTTGCCCTCGCCGATGCCGTTGTTCATGAGGCGCGAGAGCGACGGGCCCGGGTTGATGGGCGGGTAGATGCCCTTGTTGTGCAGCGCGCGCGCCATGTAGATCTGACCCTCGGTGATGTAGCCCGTGAGGTCGGGGATCGGGTGCGTCACGTCGTCGTCGGGCATCGACAGGATCGGGATCTGCGTGACCGAGCCCGGCAGGCCCTCCACCACGCCGGCGCGCTCGTAGATGCTCGCCAGGTCCGTGTACATGTAGCCGGGGTAGCCGCGGCGTCCGGGGATCTCCTCGCGGGCGCCGCCGATCTCGCGCAGCGCCTCGCAGTAGTTCGTCATGTCGGTGAGGATGACCAGCACGTGGAAGCCGTGCTCGAACGCCAGGTACTCGGCGGCGGTCAGCGCCATCCGCGGCGTGAGGAGGCGCTCGACGGCGGGGTCGTCGGCCTTGTTGAGGAACAGCACCGACCGCGCCAGCGCGCCCGTGCGCTCGAACTCCTGCGTGAAGAACGTCAGCTCGCGTTGGGTGACGCCCATCGCCGCGAACACGACGGCGAACTCGCTGTCCTCGCCGATGACCGTCGCCTGGCGGGCGATCTGCGCGGCGAGCTCGTTCGCGGGCAGGCCGGAGCCGGAGAAGATCGGCAGCTTCTGGCCGCGCACCAGGCTGATCAGCGTGTCGATCGTGCTGATGCCGGTCTGGATGAACTCCTCTGGCTTGCGGCGCGACACGGGGTTGATCGGCGCCCCGCTGATGGGCAGGCGCTTGTCGGCGACGACCGGCGGGAGGCCGTCGATCGGGTTGCCGGAGCCGTCGAAGCGGCGGCCGATCATCTCGCGGGCCACGCCGAGCCGCGCGACGTTCTCGACGAGGCTGACCGTGGTGCTCGAGAGGTCGATGCCCGAGGTCTCCTCGAAGACCTGCAGCACCGTGTACTCCTTCGAGACCTCGATGACCTGGCCGCCGCGCTCGCGTCCCTGCCCGTCGACGATGCGGACGATCGCGTTGTAGCTCAGGTCCGGCGCGTTCTGGAGGTACAGCAGGGGGCCAGAGACGTAGCTGACCTCCGAGTACTCCTTCTTCAGTAGGTTGCTGCTCATCTGTCTCCTAGCTCCTCGCGGCGGGGCGCGCCTCGAGCTCCTCGCTGAGGTCCGGGGCCACCGCGCTCACGCCGCCACGGCGAAGCCCTTGGCGAGCTCCTCCATGACGCCCTGCTGGTAGGCGGGGAACTCGTCCTCGGGCACGTAGCGCGACCTGTTGATCTTCTCGATGACGGGGCTCTTGAGCACGTCGTCGACGGTCGCGCCGGCCTCGAGGGCGGCGCGGGCCTCGTCGTAGAGCTTGATCATCATCTGCAGCATGCCGTACGCCTTGCTCATCGAGCAGCTCGCGTCGACGGGGTCGAAGCCGTTCTGCTGCAGGAAGTCCTGCCTGAGGATGCGGCCGATCTCGATGACGAGGCGCTCCTGGTCCTGCAGGGCGTCAGGGCCGACGAGCTGGACGACCTCCTGGAGGTCGGACTCGCGCTGCAGCAGCTCGACGGCGCGGTCGCGCAGCGCCGAGTAGTCGGGCGCGACGTTGTCGCGGTACCACTCCTCGAGGATCGGCGTGAACAGCGAGTAGGAGCGGTTCCAGTTGATGGCCGGGAAGTGGCGCCGCCTGGCCAGCGCCGCGTCGAGCGCCCAGAAGCAGCCGGTGATGCGCAGGGTCGCCTGCGTGACGGGCTCCGAGAAGTCGCCGCCGGCGGGGCTGACGGCGCCGATGATCGAGACCGCGGCCTGCTCGCCGCTGAGGGTCACCACGCGTCCGCCGCGCTCGTAGAACGCCGCGAGGCGCGAGGCGAGGTAGGGCGGGTAGCCCTCCTCCGCCGGCATCTCCTCGAGGCGCGAGGAGATCTCGCGCAGCGCCTCGGCCCAGCGGCTGGTGGAGTCGGCCATGATCGACACGGCGTAGCCCTGGTCGCGGAAGTACTCGGCCAGCGTGATGCCCGTGTAGATCGACGCCTCGCGCGCGGCCACGGGCATGTTCGAGGTGTTCGCGATCAGCACCGTGCGGTGCATGAGCGGGTTGCCGGTCTGCGGGTCCTCGAGCTCCGGGAACTCGACGAGCACGTCGGTCATCTCGTTGCCGCGCTCGCCGCAGCCGACGTAGACGACGATGTCGGCGTTGCCGTACTTGGCGATCGACTGCTGCGTGACGGTCTTGCCCGAGCCGAAGGGGCCCGGGATCGCCGCCGTGCCGCCCATCGCCAGCGGGAAGAGCACGTCGAGGATGCGCATGCCGGTGAGGAACGGCACCACGGGGTCGAGCTTCCGCTGGACCGGACGCGGCTGGCGCACCGGCCAGGCGTGGTAGAGCCGTAGCTCGGTGCCGTCCTCGAGTGTCGCGACGACGTCCTCGACCGTGTACTCGCCCTCGCCGGCCACGCTCTTGATCACGCCGCCCTTGCCGGGTGGCACGAGGATCTTGTGCGTGAACGCGAACTCCGGCACGGTGCCCAGCACCTGGCCGGCCTGCACCGTGTCGCCGACCTTCACGGACGGCGTGAAGCGCCACTTCGTCTCGCGCGAGAGCGCGTTGACGGTGATGCCGCGCTCGATGTAGGTGCCGGAGGTCTCGCGGATCTTGTCGAGGGGCCGCTGGATGCCGTCGAAGATGCCGTTGAGCATCCCCGGGCCCAGCTCGACGGCGAGCGGCAGGCCCGTGGAGACGACGGGCTCGCCGACGGTGAGGCCGCCGGTGTCCTCGTAGACCTGGACGAAGGCGGTGTCGCCGTCGAGGCGGATGATCTCGCCGACGAGCCTCTCCTCGCCCACGCGGACGATGTCGAACATCCGGGCGCCCATCATCTCCTCGGCGATGACGGCCGGACCCGAGATGCTCCTGATCTTGCCTGCGATGGCCATTCTCGTTAGCTCCTGTCAGTCAAGCTTGATGTCGAAGCCGATGGCGCTGCGCACCAGGTCCTTCATGTACTGGGTGGCGTCGTCCTTCTCGCCGAAGGCCGCGCCGAGCGAGGGGACGCTGAGGAGGACCGGCAGGTCGCGGCCGCGCATCGCGCGCTCGGTGGCGCGCACCGGGTCGGGGACGAGGCCCTCGTCGACGGCGACGAGCGCGTAGTCGTCCGAGCCTATGAGCTCCTCGAGCGCCTGCACGGCGTCGTCCCGCGTGGCCTCGCGCACCTCGACGCCCGCCAGGCGGTAGCCGGTGGCGGTCTCGGCGTCGGTAAGCACGACCATCCTAGGCACCTTGCAGCTCCTTCTCGAGGGCGGCGCGCGGCACGCCGTAGTACTTGCCCCGCGCCAGCAGGCGCACCTTGGCGGCCTCCGCCTCCTTGCGCCTGAGGAAGTCGACGACCACCCCGATGTCGAGCGGGTCGGCGGCGAGACGCCGCGCGCTGCGGTCGAGGACCGCCCGCACCGCGGCCTCCGCCGCGCTGAGGTCGCCCGCCTCGGCCACCGCCGCGAAGCCGGTGTTGGCGAGCGCCTGCAGGGCGCCCTCGCTGCCGTCGAGCATGATCGCGTCGAACAGCGTGGCCGGGACCTCCTGCCCGCCGGGCACGAACAGGTCGCGGTCGGCGCCGCGTCCCCGGAGCTTGAGCGCGGTGAGGAGGTTGGTGGCGTCGATCTCGCGCTGGAAGTGGCGCTTGAGGTCGGCCGGGGCGCCGACCTTCTCGGCCCGGCTCAGCAGCGCCCGGTAGTAGGCCTTGTCTAGCGCGAGCTCGAGCGCGTAGAGGTCCTTGTCGTTCTGGTAGCGCCGCGACGCCGCGAGGAAGGCGCGCCCGAGCTCGTTCCTGCTGAAAGCTAGCACCTGGGCCGCGGCGGCGATGTCCGCGGACGCGGCGGCCTCCTCGAGCAGGGCCGGCTTGAGCTCGCCGGCCGGGAAGAGCGAGCCGCGGATCTCGTCGGCGTCCTTGCCGGCGTGCTTGCCGCGCGCTATGGCCTTGACGTTGGCGAGGTCGTAGCGGAGCAGCAGGAGCCCGATGAGCTCGCGCGGCTTGCCGTCGGAGAACGAGAGCAGGCTGCGGGCCGTACCGTAGAAGTTCCGCGCCACGGCGCCGTCGACGGCCGCCAGGCCCTCGTGGCGGGCCTGCGCCTCCTCGAGCTCGCGCATGTAGGGCGACTGCGAGAGCGTCGAGAGGAAGGCCCGGAAGTCCGTGTCCTCGAGCGCCGCCTGGGTGAAGGCCGGCCCGAGGAGCTTGGACTTCATCCCGCGGACGCGGGCGTTGATGTAGCCGAGGTCGCGCGGCATGGCCTACTCCGCCTTGGCGCCGAACAGGGCCTTGGAGACCTCCGCGGCCAGCTCGCCGGCCATGGCGTCCAACCTGTCGTAGAGGGTGTTCTCGACGGCGCTGCGGCGGGTGGTGCGCACGCGCACCCCGCCCCGGACGTCGTCGGCGGCGCGGACCTCGGCGCTCACGCCGCGGCTCGCCAGCGCGCTCCTCGCCAGCTCGACGTCGGCGGGAGCGACCTCGACGGACGCGACCCCCACCTCGCGCGCGGCGGCCAGCGCCTCGTCGAGCAGCTTCTCGAAGACGCCGGGGTAGCGTCCCTGGTCGGTGACGAGCGCGTCGAGCTGGCGCCGCACCTCCTCGAACACGCTCCTCACGCCCTCGTGCTGCGCCCGCAGCCGGATCGCTGAGGCCTCGAGCTGCGCGGCCGAGCGGGCCCGCACCAGGCCGGCCTCGCGCTGCGCCTTGGCGCGGCGCTCCCTCTCGGCGACGATGGACTCGGCTTCGGAGCGAGCCGCCTCGGTGATCTTGGCGGCGCGCTCGTTCGCTTCCGACAGGATGGCCTCGATCTCGGTGCTCGCCTCCTTGGCGAGCAGGGTCGAGAGGTCGGCCATGGTTAGCCGCCGATCTGGTTGTTCAGGAAGAACGCGATGACGAAGCCGAAGATGATCAGCGTCTCGGGGATGACCAGGTAGATCAGGATCTGACCGAAGGCCTCGGGGCGCTCGGCCAGGGTGCCGGCGCCGGCCGAGCCGATGGCCGACTGCGCGATGCCCACGCCGATGGCCGCCAGGCCGATCGCCAGGCCCGCACCGACGCCGATGAGGCCGGCGCCGACGCCGGGGCCGCCGGCTTCCTGGGCGAGCGCGATACCGCCGAGGAACGCGAACACCGCGAGGCCGAGTAGAACGCGTGCGACTTGCTTCATGACTTTCCTCCTACCAACCGCAGGGGGTTGTATGGCGTGCCGGCCTCGTCGTAGAAGCCGAACTTGGTGAAGAACTCGACATACTGGAGCCTCAAGGGCTGCAGCGTATGCCCGATGATCGTGAGGGCGATCGCCAGGGCGTGGACGACGAGCGCCACGGCGATGCCGAGGATGGGACCGATCACGGGCAGCACGCCGGCGAGGCCGAAGCCCAGGTCGGTCGAGAGGTTCGCGACCAGCGCGGCCGAGAGGCCGACGGCGAAGAGTCGCAGGAAGCTCAGGATGTGCCCCGAGTTCGAGATGATCTCGAGGAGCATGAGCGGCATCTTCGCCAGCACCGCGCACGCCACGAAGACGAGCAGGCCCAGGCCGGCGATCGTCATCGTGAGGGCGCCGAGGTTGCCGGAGAGGTAGGCCCAGGCGAACACGATGATGCCGGACAGGCCGGCGAACATGCCCACGCCCTCGTAGACGTGGCCCATGTCGTGGTGCTTGAGCCCTTCCCTGACCCTGATGGCCCAGCCGAACAGCACCTGGAAGATGCCGAAGCCGAGCGTGATGAGCAGCAGCGGCGTGAACTCCTCGACGCGGAACAGGAGGATCTCGATGAGGCCGTGCGCCTCGCCGTGACCTCCCGCGTAGAACACCGGCCGGGCGGGCGGGAAGTGCTCGAGGAAGTTGCCGAAGAACTCGCCGAAGACGAAGCCCCAGGCTACGGCCCAGGCCGAGCACCAGAGGATCACGGTGCTTATGGGCGCCAGCAGCTGCGGCGGGATCGTGATGCCGAGGGGCCCCAGGCCGAGGGGCTTGCCCTGGGCGCCCCGGCGCCTCAGGAGGAGGGCCAGCACCGCGAAGACGAGGCCGAAGCCGATGTCGCCGAGGACGATGCCGAAGTAGAGCGGGAAGAAGACCGCCAGCGTCCAGCTGGGGTCGAAGCTGCCGTAGCGCGGCGGGGCGAAGAGGGCCAGGAGGCCCTGGAACGGCCGCACCCAGGCGGGGTTGTCGAGCTTCACGGGCACGCCGGTGTCGTGGTGCTCGTCGGCGGGCCGCCACGCGACCGCGACGTCGCCGCCGAACTGGCCCTCGAGGCTGCGCAGCACGTGCTCGCGGGCGTCGGAGGGGACCCAGCCCCGCAGCGCGAACCCGTAGCGTCCCTCGAGGAGGTTCTCGGTCGCCGCCAGGCGCGCCGTGACGTTGCGGGCGTGGAGGTTGAGCTGGGCGAGGCGCTCGGCGTGCTTGGCCGCCAGCTTGCGCAGCTCCTCCTCGACGGTGGCGAGGCGCCGCGGCACGACCTGGGAGCGCTCCTCCATGGAGTGCGTGGCCTTGGCGACCCCCTGGTCCTGGTAGCGCTCGGGCAGCTGCAGCTCCGAGACGCCGGCGCGGGCCAGCGCCGAGCGGAAGTTCGCGGCGTCGCCGCGCATCACCGCCGCGACGACGAGCGCCTGGCCGCCGCGCGGCCGGCGCGCCAGCACGAAGCCCTCGCCGAACTCGGAGCGCAGGCGCCGCTCCAGGTCCTCCAGGTCCGACTCGTCGGCCAGGAACGCGGCGCCGGCCAGGTACCGCGACGACTCGACCTGCGCCAGCATGGGGGCCAGGTCGCGCATCAGCGGCAGGTAGGTCTCGATGAGCTCGAGCTCGTCGCGGAGCTCGGAGCGCTCGGCGACGAGGCGGTCGATCTGCTCCCCGGCCTCGCGCACCTCGGCCTCCGCCGCGGAGGCGTTCGTCACCGCCGGGCCGCGCGCGGCCGCGGCGGCGTCGATGCCGAGCACGTCGAGCAGCGCGGTGGAACGCGACAGCACCCTCTCCCAGGCCTCGCGCTCGGCGAGGTCGCCGCCGCGCAGCCTCATGGCCTGGAGGGCCTCCTCCTCGGCCTCGGGCGCCAGCCGCGTGACCTGCATGACGCCGAGCCCCTGCAGGGCGGCGAGGACGTCCTTGGCGACGGAGCGGCGACCGACGACGGTCACCTGGTCCATCCGGGCGATCACGGCAAGATCTTCTCCAGGACCAGTGCGGCCGCCGCCGCGCGGTTGGCCGCGGCCTTGGCCGCGAGAGCCTCGGCGGCCTCCTTGGCGGCGGAGAGGACGCTCTGCTTGACGGCCTCCTCCTCCTTGCGGCCGGCTTCCAGCTCCGACTGGGCGAGGGCCTCGGCCTTGGCGCGCGCTGCCTCGAGGATCGCTGCGGCCTCCGCGTTCGCCTTGTCGACGGTGGCCTTGGCCTTGGCCTTGGCCTCGTCGACCTTGCTGACGAGCTTCTTCTCCTGGGCCAACAGGTCCTGCAGCAGTCGTTCACCCTGTGCTTCCAAGCGGCCCTCCCTCCTCACGCGTCCTGTCGTGACCCAAGCGGGCGCACGCCTCGAGTCTGTGGCTGGCGGACATAGAAAAGGGCGTTCATCTCGCCCTGAACGCCCCAGACGTTTCTCGTGACGAAGATAACAAGCGTACTAGGGGGTGTCAACGAGACATTAGTCCCTTGACAGCACGGCCAGGACGTGCCGGAGGCGACCTGGGAGAGCTCCCCTCTCATCTCCGCCTCACGCGCGACCGGCGCTCCGCCTCGCGCGCCGCCAGCACGCCCTGGATCTCCTTCAGCTCGGCGTAGAGGTCCTCCAGCCTCTCGCCCCCGGGCGCTTCGCCGGCCGCGAGGATCCGCGCGATCTCGTCGCGCCGCCTCAGCAGCCGGGCGCGCGTGTCCTCCTTGAGGCCCTCGAGCCGCAGCTCCCGCAGGCGCGAGAGGGCGCGGCCGAGCCTGACGTCGACGTCGCCGAGGTCCTCGCCGTCGTCGGCCTCGCCGACGAGGCGCTCGAGCACGTAGGCGCCCTCCGGCCGCGCGGTCACGGCGGCCAGCACGGCGTCGGCGTCGTAGTCGAGGCGGCGGCCGACCTCGACGAGGTGGGCCAGGGGCGAGCCGTCCTCGTCGGCGGCGCCGGGCACGGCGGCCTCGACCTCGGCGAGCCGCTCGCGCAGGTAGTCGGGCTCGAGCAGCACCAGCGAGACGACCTCGGCCTCGACGCGCCTGACCTGGTCGAGCTCGACGCGCTGGCTGCGCATCCCGCGCACCTCGGCCTGGCTCACGCGGCGCCGGTCCCGCGCGCCCAGCCACTCGTCGAGGCGGCGGGGCTCCACGCCGAGCCTGTCGACGACGAGCCGGCGCATCTCGTCGGCCACGGGGTCGAAGAGCGTGCGCGGCCGCAGCACGTCCTGCAGCTCCTCGAGGATGGCGGCCTGGCCCTCGAGCGTGGCGGGGTCGTGGCGGCCGATGACGCGCTCGAAGCGGAACTCCACCTCCGACACGCCCTCGTCCAGGGCCCGCCTGAACTCCTCGAGGTGGCCCCCCAGCACCGCCTCGGCCGGGTCCTTGCCGTGCGGCACGCTCACGGCCTTGACCACGAGGCGCCTGCCGACGGCCTGGTCGAGGCCGGACAGGATGGCCCGCTGGCCGGCCTCGTCGGCGTCGAACGCTAGATAGACCGTTCTAGCATCGAGCCGCTCCAGCGCGTCTGCCTGCTCGGCGGTGAGCGTGGCGCCGAGGGCCGCCACGGCGTTCGTCAGGCCCGCCTGGTGCAGCGCCATCACGTCCGTGTAGCCCTCGACGACGATGACCTGGCCCGTCTCGCGTATCGCGGCGCGCGCCCTGTCGAGCCCGTAGAGCAGCTCCGACTTCCTGAAGACCTCGGACTCGGGGCTGTTGAGGTACTTCGGGCTCCCCTCGCCGAGCACGCGGCCGGAGAAGCCCACCACGCGGCCCAGGGCGTCCTTGATCGGGAAGACGATCCTGTCCCTGAACCTGTCGTAGCGACGCCCGCGCTCGTTCTCCACGACGAGGCCGAGGGCCACGAGGTCGTCCTCGCGCACGCCCTTGCCGAGCATGTGCCTGAGCAGGGCGTCCCACGAGTCCGGCGCGTAGCCGACCTCGAAGGCCTCCACGGTCTCCTCGGCGAGGCCGCGCCCGGCCAGGTAGTCCCGCGCCGGACGGCCCAGCTGGGAGCGGAAGAAGGCCAGCGCGAGCTTGTTGACGTCGAGGAGGTCGCGGCGCTTGCCCGCCGCCTCCGAAGGCGGCGTGACCTCGACGCCGGCCCTGGCCCCGAGGAGGCGCAGCGCCTCGGGGAACGACAGCGCCTGGGTGCGCATGACGAAGTCGAAGACGTCGCCCTTGGCCTGGCAGCCGAAGCAGTAGAAGAAGCCCCTGTCGACGAGCACGTGGAAGGACGGCGTCTTCTCGGAGTGGAACGGGCACAGGCCCTTGAGCCGCCCGCGCCCGGCCGGCCTGAGGCTCACGACCTCGCCGACGACCTCGGCGATGGGGAGCCTCTCCCTGATCAGCTCCTTGGCGTCCCGGCTCACGGACAGCACCTCTCCTCGCCCCCGCGGGGGCGGCGCCCCGCCCCCGCGCCTCAAGCCCCGGCGGCGGCCGGGAAGAGGGGCAGGTGGCCGAGCGCGGTCACGTCGTCGCGGCCGTTCCCCTCGGTGAACACGACCAGGGTGCCCACGACCTCGGCACCGACGCTCTTCAGCAGGTCCTTGAGGCCGTCGAGCGTGCCGCCCGTGGAGACGACGTCGTCGACGATGGCCACCCGCCTGCCGGCGAGGCGCTCGACGTCGTTGCCGTCCAGCACGAGGAGCTGCGGCTTGCCGGTCGTGATGCTGACGACCTCCCGCGTGACAGGCGAGACCATGTACGGCTTCACCGTCTTGCGCGCCACGACGTAGGGCAGGCCGGTCCTCACGCTCAGGGCGTGCGCCAGGGGCACGGCCTTGACCTCCGGCGTGACGAAGCCCTCCACGCCCGGCGGCAGCCGCCGCGCCAGCTCGTCGGCGGCGACCTCGGTGAGCTCGGTGTCCCCGAGCAGGTTGAGCAGGGCCACCGACACGCCGCCCACGTCGACGACCGGCAGCTCCCTCTCGATCCCGCCCACTGTGATGCGGTGCGTAGGCACTTCAGCCAGCCTCCCGTGCGTCGCCGCCCCGGTCGCCCGGGGCGGGCCGACGAACATGCAGATTACCGCGACCGGGCCGCCGGCATGCCCCGTGGTACGATGCGCGTCGTGGAGGACGTACGCTTGCGCCCTACCACCTTGGCCGAGTACGTAGGGCAGGCGCGCCTCAAGAAGAAGCTGGCGGTCTACCTCGAGGCGGCGCGCGAGAGGGGCGAGCCCCTCGACCACCTGCTCCTCTACGGACCGCCGGGTCTGGGCAAGACCACCCTGGCGCACATCGTCGCCCACGAGATGGGCGTGGGGATACGCGTGACCTCGGGACCGGCGATCGAGAAGCCCGGCGACCTGGCCGCGATCCTCACGAACTCCCTCGAGGAGGGCGACGTCCTGTTCATCGACGAGATCCACCGCCTGAGCCGCGTCGCTGAGGAGCACCTCTACCCCGCGATGGAGGAGTTCAAGATCGACATCGTGCTGGGCCAGGGGCCGGCGGCGCGCTCCATAAGGCTCGAGCTCCCGCGCTTCACGCTGATAGGCGCGACGACCCGGCCGGGCCTCATTACCGGCCCGCTGCGCAGCCGCTTCGGCATCGTCGAGCACCTCGAGTTCTACACGGGCGAGGAGCTCGCCGAGGGTGTGCTGCAGGACGCCAGGCGGCTCGGCTTCGCGATCGACGACGACGCAGCCCTGGAGATCGGCCGACGCTCGCGCGGCACCATGCGCATCGCCAAGCGCATGCTCAGGCGCGTGCGCGACTACGCCCAGGTGGCGGGCGACGAGCGCATCACGCTGGGGCGCACCCGCGCCGCGCTGGAGTCCCTCGGCATCGACGACGCCGGCCTCGACAGGCGCGACAGGGCGATCCTCGACGCCATCGTCCACAAGTTCGTGGGCGGGCCCGTGGGCCTCGACACGCTGGCCACGGCCGTGGGCGAGGACCGCACGACGCTCGAGGAGGTGTACGAGCCGTTCCTCATCCAGATGGGGCTGCTCCAGCGCACCGCCAGGGGCAGGGTCGCCACCGAGGAGGCGTACCGGCACCTCGGCCTGCCGGTCCCGGTCGCGGACGCGCCGCTGTTCGGCGAGGCCGGCGCGGGGTGAGTACCTAGCGGGAGACTTATCCCTCATCGCCGCGGCGCCCGGCTTGGCACCCTGTCGTTAGGGTGAGAGCGTGATCGAGGGCAGCCTCCGGAACGTCCCGCTAGCCGACATCTTCCAGGTCATCGCCACCGGCCAGAAGTCGGGCGTGCTGACGGTGCAGCGCGGCCAGGCGCGCGCCCGCATCTACTTCGACCAGGGGCGCATCGGCTACGCCCACGTCACTCCCGGCGTGCACCTCGGCGAGATCCTCGTCCGCATGGACCTCCTCACCGCACACGAGGTGCAGGAGCTCCTGAGGAGGCAGCACGCCGAGAACCCCGGCACGCAGCTGGGCGAGATGGCCGTGCGCCTCGGCCTCCTCAAGCAGGAGGACCTCCACCAGGCCATCGACCGTCAGGTGCTCGAGGTCGTCAGCGACCTGCTCACCTGGTCTGAGGGCCACTTCTACTTCACCGACACCCCCACGGAGGCGACGCAGCAGAGCCTCGACCACAGCGTCGACGCCATGAGCCTGCTCATCCAGGTGGCGGCCAGGCAGGAGCAGTTCGCCTCCACCGACGTCGGGCCCGATGCCGTCTTCACGCGCGCCGGCGACCCCACCCGCGTGGACATGCCGCCGGGCGGCTGGGAGGTGCTGGCCTCCGTCGACGGAAGGCGCTCGGCCCGCACGATCGCGGCCGAGCTCGACCTGACCGAGCGGCACGTCTACCACCTCCTCGGCGAGCTGGCCAGGCTCGGGGTCATCGAGCGCATACCCGTGGCCGCCGACGACCCGCTCGTCCTCGTGGTCTCCCCCAACACCGCCCTGCAGCGCCTCATCAGGCTCGGCCTGCAGCGCGCCGGCTTCACCGCGGCGGCCGTCTACCGCTACGACGAGACCGAGCGCGCGATCGAGGAGCACCACCCGAGCGCCCTCGTCGTCGACGACGACCGCGTCGGCTCGGCGTGGGAGGTCGTGCGCGAGCTGCGGCGCCGCCCCGCCCACGCCCACGTGCCCGTGCTGGTGCTGGTCGACGAGCAGCCGCGCCCCGGCCTGTTCCGCCGCCTCCCCCGCGCCGAGACGCTGCTGAAGCCGTTCCACGAGCTGCGCCTGCAGGAGCTCGTGAGCCGCATGGTGGGCCGCAAGGCGACCTGACCGGCGGGACAGCCGTCGCCCGACCCGACCGGCGGGCGCGCCGCTAGGCGACCCGCACCCCGCGAAGCCGGCCGGCCCGTGAGGCCGCCACGCGAAGCCGGCAGGGCCGAGCCCGCGTTCGCGCCGTGCCGGCCGGGCAGAAGACCGCGTCTTCGCGTCCGGCACGAACCCCGCGCGCACGTGAGGTTTGCCACTCACGACGACCGCTGCTATCATCGGGGCGCCAATCGCTCGTCCTAGCGCCGGGCGGCGCGTCCCGCCGCCGTCGCTGCCGCCGCCCCTCCCGGGCGCGGGCCGACGGCGACGCTGCAGCGCGGGCGTGCTCGCACCCGCCGGGCGGGCCACGAAGGGAGTCCAGCATGAAGAGGTTCCTACTCGCTGCGGCGGTCCTGTTCTTCGTCGGGACCAACGCGCTGGCGCAGGAGGAGCAGGTGACCATCGTGGTCGCCACGGGCGCCGTGGGGCAGGAGCTGGAGCTCACCCGCGCCGCGGCCCAACGCTACATGGAGCAGCACCCCAACGTGACCGTGGACGTCATCGAGACGCCCGACCTGTCGAACGACCGCCTCGGGGTCTACCTGCAGGTGTTCGAGGCGCAGTCGCCCGACATCGACGTCATGCAGATCGACGTGATCTGGCCCGGCGACCTGGCCGAGCACCTGGTGGACCTCTACGAGTACGGCGCCGAGGAGGTGGTGGACCAGCACTTCCCGGCGATCGTCGAGAACAACACGGTCGACGGGCGCCTCGTGGGCATCCCGTGGTTCACCGACTCCGGGCTCCTCTACTACCGCACCGACCTCCTCGAGAAGTACGGCTACGACGCCCCGCCCACCACCTGGGACGAGCTCGAGGAGATGGCCCAGACGATCCAGGACGGCGAGCGCGCCGAGGGCAACCCCGACTTCTGGGGCTTCGTCTGGCAGGGCAACTCGTACGAGGGCCTCACCTGCGACGCCCTCGAGTGGATCGCCTCCAACGGCGGCGGCACGATCATCAGCCCCGACGGCCAGGTGACGATCGACAACCCGGCCGCGGTCGAGGCCGTCGAGCGGGCGGCCGGCTGGGTGGGCACGATCTCGCCCGACGGCGTCACCAGCTTCGGCGAGGAGGACGCCCGCAACATGTTCCAGGCCGGCAACGCGGCCTTCATGCGCAACTGGCCCTACGCCTACAGCCTGGGCAACGCGGAGGACAGCGCGATCGCCGGCAAGTTCGACGTGGCGCCGCTCCCGGCGGGCGCCTCGGGCAACGGCGCCGGCACGCTCGGCGGCTGGCAGCTCGCGGTGTCGCGCTACAGCGAGCACCCCGACATCGCCGCCGACGTGGCGCTCTACCTGGCGTCGCCGGAGGAGCAGAAGATCCGCGCCGTCGAGGGCAGCTTCCTGCCGACCGTCATGTCGCTCTACGAGGACCCCGAGGTCCTCGAGGCCGCGCCGTTCTTCGGCCGGCTCTACGACGTGCTCATCAACGGCGTCGCGCGCCCCTCGACGGTGGCAGCCCCGAACTACGCCCAGGTCTCGCAGGCGTTCTACACGGCGGTCCACGACGTGCTGACGGGCGCCTCCACGGCCGAGGACGCGCTGGCGCTCGCCTCCCTCGACATCCAGGACATCACCGGCCTGGAAGCCGGCCAACCCTGACGCTGCCGAGAGTCGAGCTGAGCGTCTGACTTCAGACGGGGCCGGGCCTGCCGCGAGCGAGCCCGGCCCCGCGTCGCACGGGGCCTCGCGGACCGAGAGGGACGCGGGGCGCAGGGGAAAGGAACGAGAGTGGAAGGGAGCCTACCGGCATCCTCGGACCGCGAGGGGGTGCTCACGCCTCCGAGGACGGCCACGGCGCGGAAGAGGGGCCCGTCGCGCCTGGCGCGCGCCGAGGCCCGCACCGCCTGGCTGCTGCTGCTGCCGACCTTCGTGATCCTGGCCGTGATCGCGTTCTACCCGTTCTCGCGGGTGGTCACCTCGAGCTTCACGAACGCCCGCTTCGCCAGCGCCAACGCCGAGACCCGCTACGTCGGCCTGGCGAACTACCGCGCGCTCCTCTCGATGACGATCAGGGAGCTGCCGCGCGTCGTCGACGATGACGGCCAGCCCGTGCTGCGCGACGGCGAGCCCCAGTACGAGAGCTGGGTGCGGGTGCTGCCGCGCGAGCCCCTGCGCTACCGCGCCGTCTTCGAGTTCTCGCTGCTCGGCCGGCGCTACGTCGTCGGCGCCGTCACCGCCCCGTTCGTCAGGGCGATCTGGGACACCAGCGTCTTCACCGTCATCGCGGTGTTCCTCGAGACAGTGCTGGGCATGGTCATCGCCCTCGCCCTCAACACCGAGTTCCGCGGGCGCGGGCTGATGCGCGCGGCCATGCTCGTGCCCTGGGCCGTGATCACGGCGGTGAGCGCGCGCATCTGGGAGTGGATGCTCCAGCCCACCCGCGCGGGCCTGTTCAACGCGCTCGGCAGCTACCTGGGCATCAGCGACGGACGCACCGACTTCTTCGGCAACCTGACCCTGCAGCTCCCCAGCATGATCGCGATGGACGTCTGGAAGACCACGCCGTTCATGGCGCTGCTGCTGCTCGCCGGGCTCTCGACGATCCCCTCGGAGCTCTACGAGGCTGCCGAGGTCGACGGCGCCAGCCGGCTCAGGCAGTTCTTCACGATCACGCTGCCGCTCCTGAGGCCCACGCTGGCCGTGGCCCTGGTCTTCAGGACCCTCGACTCGCTGCGCGTCTTCGACATCTTCCAGGTCGTGCTCGGCAACCGCCGCTTCTCCATGGCCAGCTACACGCAGGACCTGCTCATCAGCCAGCGCGACATGGGCACCTCGTCCGCCGCCTCCGTCGTGATCTTCGTGATCATCGCGATCTTCGCCGTGCTCTACATACGCATGCTCGGCCAGAGGAGCCTCGAATGACCCGCGCTGCCAGGCGCGCCGTCGGGCGCGCGCTCTTCTACGTGCTCATCGCCGCGATCTTCGTCTACCTTATGTTCCCCTTCTACTGGGCGATCGTCTCGGCGCTGAAGACGCAGTCCGAGCTGATCAGGACGCCGGCCACGCTGTGGCCGACGAACCCGGTCCTCGACAACTTCAGGTCGGTGCTGTCGAACGACCGCTTCCTCAGAGCCCTCCTCAACTCGACGATCGTCGCGAGCTCGGTGACGGTCCTCTCGCTGGTCGTCGGCTCGTTCGCCGGCTACGCGCTGGGCAAGATGCGCTTCGCCGGCAAGACCCCGTCGCTCTACGTGATCCTGGCGATGACGATGTTCCCGCAGATCGCCGTCCTCGCCGGCCTCTACGCCGTGATCAGGGTGCTCGGCATGCCGTCGATACCCAGCATGATCCTCTCCTACATGCTCTTCACGCTGCCGTTCACGGTGTGGGTCCTGACCTCGTTCTTCCGCGGACTGCCCGACTCGCTGCTCGAGGCCTCCCGCGTCGACGGCGCCACGCTCTTCCAGGCGTTCCGCCTGGTGCTGCTGCCGCTGACGGCGCCGGCGCTCGTCACCACGGGCCTCCTCGCCTTCATCCAGGCGTGGAACGAGTACCTGTTCGCGCTGACCTTCACGGTCATCGACCCGCCGGCGCGGACCGTGCCCGTCGCCATCGCGCTGTTCACGGGCGAGGTCGCCAGGCAGGAGCCCTTCGGCGAGATCATGGCCGCCGCGATCATCGTGACGATCCCGCTCGTCGCGCTGGTCCTGATCTTCCAGCAGCGCATCGTCGCCGGGCTGACGGCCGGCGCCGTGAAGGGTTAGGAGCGGGCCCAGGCGGGGGCGCAGGGCCGTCTGAGGGTCCCCGGTCGCCCTCCGCCCGCTGCCGCCGCGCGGCGCCGGCGGGCTAGGCCCGCGCCGCGGCGGCCTTTGCCGCGATCTCCTCGAGCACCTCGGGGTTCGCCACGACCTCGGCGTTCTCGACGGGCTGGCCGTTGACGAGCTTGGCGACGGCGATCTCCATGGGCTTGCCGCTGCGCGTGCGCGGCAGGCCGGAGACCTGCAGCACGACCCGCGGCACGTGCCGGGGCGAGGCGCCCTCGCGGACCGCCCGCTTGACGCGCGCCTCCAGCTCGCCGGTGAGCTCCACCCCCGGACGCAGCACGACGAGGAGCCACACCTCCTCGTCGCTGGCGACGCCGCCGGCCAGCTCGGGCCCCACCTTCCGCCCCACGGCCGCAGCCTCCACGACCTCCGGCACCGCCTCCAGCGCGCGGTAGACCTCGGCCGTGCCGATGCGCACGCCGCCGGGGTTCAGGGTCGCGTCGGAGCGTCCGTGCACGACGATGCCGCCGTGCGCCGTGAACTCGATCAGGTCGCCGTGCCGCCACACGCCGGGGTAGGTGGAGAGGTAGGCGGACCGGTAGCGCGCGAAGCCCTCGTCGCCCAGCAGCCGCAGCGGCATCGAGGGCAGCGGCTGCCGGCAGACGAGCTCGCCGGGCCTCCCCGTCACCGGGCGACCGTCGTCGTCGAAGGCGGCCAGGTCGACGCCCAGGCCGGGACGCTGGATCTCGCCCGCGTAAACCGGCAGCGTCGGCACGCCCAGCATGAAGCAGCCGACGATGTCGGTGCCGCCCGAGATGCTGGCCAGGTGCACGTCCTCCTTCACGCGCTCGTAGACGTAGCGGAACCCGCTCGGGGAGAGCGGCGAGCCCGTCGAGGTGATCGTGCGCAGCGCCGACAGGTCGCAGCGCTCGCCCGGCCGCGCGTCGGCGGCGGCGAGCCCGTGGAGGTAGCGCGCGGAGGTGCCGAACAGCGTGACGCGGTGGCGCTCCGCCACCTCGAACAGGGCCAGTTCGTGGGGATGCACGGGCGAGCCGTCGTAGAGCACGACCGCGGCGCCGCAGGCCAGCGACGACACCAGCCAGTTCCACATCATCCAGCCGCAGGTCGTGTAGTAGAGGACGACGTCGCCGGGACGCACGTCGCAGTGCAGCGCCAGCTCCTTGACGTGCGTGAGCAGCGCGCCGCCGGACCTGTGCACCAGCGCCTTCGGCAGCCCGGTCGTGCCGGAGGAGAACAGCACGTAGAGCGGGTGGTCGAAGGGCAGGTCCTCGAGCACCGGCTCGCCGCCCTCGCCGAGGAAGGCGTCCCAGGTCACGAAGCCGGCGGGGACGGCGTCGGGCAGGCCGGGGTAAGGCACCGCCACGGCCGGCACCCCGCCGAGCGCGTCCCGCAACCGGGTCGCCGTGCCGGCGGTGTCGAAGCGTCTGCCGCCGTAGAGGTAGGCCGTCGTGGCGAACAGGGCCTTGGGGCCGAGCTGCGCGAAGCGCGCCGCCGCCGCGTCCGGCCCGAAGTCCGGCGAGGCGGACGCGAACACGGCCCCCAAGCCCGCGCAGGCGAGCAGCAGCGCCAGCGTCTCCGGCAAGTTCGCGGCCAGCGCCACGACGTGGTCGCCGCGCCCCACGCCCAGCCGCCTCAGGCCCGCCTGTACGCGCGCCACCAGGTCGAACAGCTCGTCGCGCGAGAGCGTACGCTCCGCGCCGGCCTCGCTGACGGCCACCACGGCCGGCGCCCCGCCGTCCACAGAGTCCGGCGGCCTGAGCAGCGCGCGGGCGTAGGAGAGGGTCGCGCCCTCGAACCAGCGCGTCAGCGGCATGGGGTCGCCCGAGCGCACGCGCGAGGGAGGAGTCGCGAAGGGCAGGCGCAGGTACCGCGCCAGGAAGCCCCAGAACGCCTCGGGCTCCCGCACCGACCAGGCGTGGAGGGCGTCGTAGTCGGGGAGGCGCACGCCGTGCTCGGCCTCCACGGCGCGCCGGAAAGCCTCCATGCGCGACGCGGCAGCCCGCTCCTGCGTCGGGCGCCACAGGGGCGTGGTCACGGACCCGAGTGTACCCTTGGCTGATGACCTTCCCCCGTTCCGGACGCGCCCCAGGGACCCGCGCCGGCGGCCGCCGGGAGGGCGGGCGTCCTGGTCGCGGGCTCGACCTGGCCCCGCTGCGCCGGCTCGCCGCACTCGCGCGGCCCCACGCCGGCTGGCTCGCGCTCGGGGTCGCCAGCGTCGCTTTCGCCGGGGTGATCGGCCTGGCGTTCCCCCTGGTCGTGCGGAGCCTGCTCGACGCCGCCTTCGCGCCGGGAGCGGCGCCGGGCGCCGCACGGAGGGCGCTCGACGGCGCCATGCTGCTGCTCGTCGCGCTGATGCTGGTCCAGGCCGGGTTCAACTTCCTGCGCACCTACAGCCTCGGACGCGTCGGCGAGGCCGTCGTCGCCGACCTGCGCAAGGCCGTGTTCGGCCACCTCATAGGCCTGGACGTGCCGTTCTTCACCGGCCGCAAGACCGGCGAGCTCGTCTCGCGCCTCACCGCCGACGTCGCCACGGTCCAGGCGGCCGTCTCCCAGGCCCTGGCGCAGCTAGTGAACCAGGGCATCACCCTGCTCGGCGGCCTCGTGCTCCTGTTCGTGCTCCAGCCGCGGCTGACCCTGGTGATGCTCGCCGTGGTGCCGCCAGTGGTCGTGGCCGGCGCCGTCTTCGGGCGCGGCCTGCGGCGCGCCAGCGCCGAGTTCCAGGACCGCCTCGCCGCCGCCAGCGCCGACGCCGAGGAGGCGATAGGCGGCGTGCGCGTGGTCAAGGCGTTCGGCGCCGAGGAGACCGAGCGACGCCGCTACGCCGCCGGCGTGGACGCCGCCTTCCGCGCGGGCCTGAGGCGGGTGCGCCTCCGCGCCCTGTTCATCCCGGCCGTGCTGCTGTGCGCCTTCGCGGGCCTGGGCACCGTGCTGTGGTACGGCGGGCGCCTCGCGCTCGCCGGCCAGCTCTCCTCCGGCGACCTCGTGGCGTTCCTGCTGCTCACGATGTTCGTGGCCGGCTCGCTGGGCACGTTCACCGGCCTGTGGTCGCAGCTCCAGGAGGCGTCGGGCGCCTCGCAGCGCGTCTTCGAGCTCCTCGACGCCCGGCCCGAGCTGCCGGTGGACCCTGACCCCGTCCGCCTCCCGAGCGCGCGCGGCTCCGTCGCCCTCGAGGACGTGAGCTTCACCTACCCGGGCCGCCCCTCCCCCGCCCTGGCCGGCGTGAGCCTCGCCGCCGAGCCGGGCAGCGTCGTCGCCGTCGTGGGGCCCAGCGGCGCCGGCAAGAGCACGCTGCTGTCGCTCCTGCTGCGCTTCGCCGACCCCACGTCCGGGCGCGTGACGCTAGACGGCGTCGACCTGCGCCGCCTCGACCCCGGCGACCTGCGGCGGCACGTCGGGTACGTGCCCCAGGAGACCGTGCTGTTCTCCGGCTCGGTCGCCGAGAACCTGCGCCTGGCCAAGCCCGACGCGTCGGACGACGAGCTGCGCGCCGCCGCCGAGGCCGCCGACGCCCACGCCTTCATCGCGGAGCTGCCGCAGGGCTACGACACGCCGGTCGGCGAGCGCGGCGTGAGGCTCTCCGGCGGGCAGCGCCAGCGCATCGCCATCGCCAGGGCCCTCCTCAAGGACCCGCGCGTGCTGCTCCTCGACGAGGCCACCAGCTCGCTCGACGGCGAGTCGGAGGCCGCGGTCCAGCGCGCCCTCGCCCGCCTGATGGCCGGCCGCACCACCGTCGTCGTGGCGCACAGGCTGGCCACGGTCGTGAACGCCGACAGGATCTACGTGCTGCACGCCGGACGCGTCGTGGACGCCGGCACGCACGCCGAGCTGCTGGCCCGCGGCGGCCTCTACCGGGCGCTCTTCGCCTCGCAGGCCGAGGCCGGCATCACCGGCGACCCGGAGGCCCGCCGAGCCTTATATGATTAGTGGTCATGCCTCTCGAGGTCAGGTCGCCTTACGAGCCCAAGGGGGACCAGCCCGAGGCCATCGCCGGGCTCGTCGAGGGCCTCAACGACGGCCTGCGCTTCCAGACGCTCCTCGGCGCCACCGGCACGGGCAAGACGTACACGATGGCCAAGGTCATCGAGGCCGTGCAGCGACCCGCCCTGGTGCTCGCGCCCAACAAGATCCTCACGGCCCAGCTCGCGTCGGAGTTCAAGGAGTTCTTCCCCGACGCCGCCGTCGAGTTCTTCATCTCGTACTACGACTACTACCAGCCCGAGGCGTACGTGCCGGCGCGCGACCTGTTCATCGAGAAGGACGCGAACATCAACATGGAGCTGGAGCGCCTGCGGCACTCCACGACGCGCAGCCTCCTGACGCGCAAGGACGTCATCGTCGTCGCCTCGGTCTCGGCGATCTACGGCCTCGGCTCCCCTGACGAGTACGAGAAGCTGCACCTACTGCTCGACGTCGGCCGCGTCCTGCCTCGCGACCAGATCCTCGGCACGCTCGTGACGCAGCAGTACGAGCGCAACGACATCGAGCTGCAGCCCGGCCGCTTCCGCGCGCGCGGCGACGTCATCGAGGTCTGGGCCGCCTACGAGGAGCAGCCGCTGCGCATCGAGCTGTGGGGCGACGAGATCGACAGGATCACGCTCATCGACCCGCTCACCGGTGACGAGACCGCGGAGCTGCAGAGCACCACGGTCTTCCCCGCCAGGCACTACGTGACCCCGCACGACAAGCTGCAGCCGGCCATAGAGGCCATCGAGCGGGACCTCGAGAGGCAGCTCGACTACTTCGAGAGCGTCGGCAAGCTCCTCGAGAAGCAGCGCCTGCGCGAGCGCACGCTCTACGACCTCGAGATGCTGAGGACCCTCGGGTACTGCAACGGGATCGAGAACTACTCCCGCTACCTCGAGAACAGGCCGCCCGGCTCGGCGCCGAACACGCTGCTCGACTACTTCCCCGACGACTTCGTCGTCTTCCTCGACGAGTCCCACGTGATGGTCCCGCAGATCAGGGGCATGTACAACGGCGACAGGGCGCGCAAGCAGACGCTCGTGGACTACGGCTTCAGGCTCCCCGCTGCGCTCGACAACAGGCCGCTGAAGATGGAGGAGTTCCTCCAGCGCGTCGGCCAGGTCGTGTTCGTCTCCGCCACGCCCAACGAGGAGGAGCTCTCCCTCTCCGACCAGGTCGTCGAGCAGGTGATCAGGCCCACGGGCCTCGTCGACCCGGCCGTGCACGTCAAGCCGAGCCGCGGCCAGATCGACGACCTCCTCTTCGCCGTGCGCGAGCGCGCCGAGCGAGGCGAGCGCGTGCTGGTCACGACGCTCACGAAGAAGATGGCCGAGGACCTCACCGAGTACCTGGCGGCCCAGGGCGTGCGGGTGCGCTACATGCACTCGGACATCGACGCCGTCGAGCGCCAGGTCATCATCAGGGACCTGCGTCTCGGGCACTTCGACGTCCTGGTGGGCATCAACCTGCTGCGCGAGGGCCTCGACCTCCCCGAGGTCAGCCTCGTGGCGATCCTCGACGCCGACAAGACCGGCTTCCTGCGCAGCGAGCGCGCGCTGATCCAGACGATCGGCCGCGCGGCGCGCAACGTCAACGGCGAGGTCTACCTCTACGCCGACGAGGTGTCCGAGGCGATGGCCGCGGCGATCGCCGAGACCGAGCGCCGGCGCAACAAGCAGCTCGCCTACAACGAACGCCACGGGATCACGCCCGAGTCGGTGCGCAAGCGCGTGCACGAGGTGATCCGCGGCGAGGCCGAGGCCGAGGCGGAGGGCCCGCCGCCACGCCTCGACCCGTGGGAGCGCGAGCTGGCGTTCGACGACCTGCGCCAGGAGCTGGCGCTCCTGGAGAACGAGATGTGGGCCGCCTCGGAGTCGCTCGACTTCGAGCGCGCCGCGGCGATCCGCGACCGCATCCGTGAGATCGAGGCCAGGCTGCAGGGCAAGGACGTCAAGGTCGCGACGATCCCCGGCAAGCAGGCGCGCAGCTCGACGGTGGCGGCCCCGGCGGCGCGGAAGGCCTCGGCGTGAGGACCCGCGCCGCGTCGCGCGCGCCGGGTACGCGGCGCGCGCTCACCTCCCGCGTGCTCCTCGCCTCACCGAAGCTCGGCGCGCCCCCGGCCGCGAGGCGACCGCCGCGCGGGCTCGCCCTGACCCTCCTCCTCGCCGCGACGCTGGCGTCGGCCCAACCCTACGCGGCCGACGGCGGCTTCGGCGAGCCCGTCCGCGTCTCCTCCGGCACGCTGCCGGTGGTGGCGGCCGCCGCCGGCGAGGGCGCCGCCTACGTCGTCACCGCCGACGAGTCGGGGGTGATCGCCTTCGCCGCGCCGCCGGGCGACGCCGGTCCCCTGCGAGTGGCGGAGTCGAGCACCGTGCGCGGGGTGTGGGCCACCGTGTCCGGGGGCGAGCTCGCCGTCGCCTGGGTCGAGCGCGACCGCGCCACCGGCCAGACGCGTCACTGGCTCACCTACCGCGGCGAGAGCCACCTGCTGTTCACGCACACCCAGGAGACGCCTCTGGTCGTGGGCCCCGGAGCCGACGGACCCTGGGTGCTCGCACCGCTGCGCGAGGAGGAGCAGGCGCGCCTGACGCTGTTCACGTGGCGCGGCGGCGCCCCGGTGCGCGACGAGGTCCTCTACGCCACCCACCGCTCCGTGCGCGGCGCTTACGCGCTCGACGACCCGGACCCCGGCGCACCCGGACCGGCCTGGGTCGCCTGGCTCGAGGGCGAGACCCAGATGACGCCGGTGGGCCTGCGCTCGGAGTGGAACGCCTACGTCATGCCGGCCGCCCCCGGCGCGCCCGTCGCCGACCTCGGCCTGGCCGACGTCCTCGACGAGAGGCAGACCGTGGCACTCGGCCGCGGCCAGGACGGCGCCGTGCTGGCACTGTGGCGGGCGCAGGAGGCGAACCTGCAGGCGAGCCGCGTGGAGAGGGCGTCGGGCAGGCTCGTGGTGACCGACGAGGTGGACCTCGGCGAGGTCGGCAGGCCCGTCGCCTGGAGCGGCGGGGAGGCCTACTGGCTCGAGGGGCCCTACCTGCGGCGCGCGGCGCCCTTCGCCGGCGGCGAGCCGGTGAGCGTCGCCTGGTCGCCGGTGCTGGTGGCCGAGGCGTCCCTGGCCGCGCCGGCGGACGGCGGCGCGGTCACCCTAGCCTGGTACGGGCGAGCCCAGGGGGGCGAGGTGAGGGTGTACGCCAGCGACGACAGCGCCCCGTTCGAGCCCGGCTTCGTCGACCGCCTGGCGGCGTCGATGGGCTGGAGCCCGTGGAACGTCTGGGAGGAGGCGGCCGGTCAGGCGCTGACCGCCGTCATCGTCGGCGTGGTGGCCGCGATAGCCGTGGCACCGGCGCTGTTCCTGGCCAGCCTGCTGCTGCCGCGCCTCCCGGGGGTCAGGGTGCGTCCGGTCGCCGCCGGCGCCGTCCTCGGGATCGTGCTGCCGTCGCTGCTCGTGGCCCTCCTGGCCTGGCGCGTGCCGGGAGCCACCGCGGGCGCCGGCTCGCTGCTGGGCCTGCCGGTGTCCCTGGCCGTCGGGGCCCTGGTGGGCTACCTCGCCACGCGCCGCGGCGACCGCGAGGCGCAGCTCCACGTGCTCGTCTCCTCGGCCGTCACCGTGCTGGTCGGGCTGACCCTGTGGTCGTTCGCCTACTACCGCACGTGGGCGCCTTTCGTCGGTCTCTGACGGCTACCGCGGGCCGAGCCGGGCCCGTGTTACGCTGTAACGCACTGTGACGTTCAAGGTGGGTGACCACGTCGTCTACCCGTCCCAGGGGGCAGGGGTGGTCCAGGAGCGCACCACCCGCGTCGTGCTGGGCGAGACGCACGAGTACCTCAAGGTCGTCTTCGTCAGGGGCGACATGGAGGTGCTGGTGCCCCTGAAGAAGGGCGAGGAGGTGGGCCTGCGGCACACCGTCGAGGCCGACGAGATCGGCCGGCTGCTCGACGCGATCCGCGAGGCCGACCTGACGCTCCCCAACCAGTGGCCGCCCCGCTTCCGCGCCGAGCAGGAGATCCTCTCCACCGGCAGCGCCTACGACCTGGCGCGCCTGATCGGCGTCCTCGCCAAGCGGGACGTCGAGAAGGGCCTGGCAGCCACGGAGCGCGAGGTCCTGGAGAACGCCAAGACGATGCTCGCCAGCGAGCTGGCCGTGGTGCAGGACATCCCGCTAGACGAGGCCGAGAGGCAGCTCGACGAGGTCATCGCCTTCCACGGCACTTGAGCCGCGCCGCCACGGGCGGGCCGCTCACGAACCGCTCGGTCGTGCGCGACCTGCTGGAGCGCCACGGGCTGGCGGCCGACAGGTCCTTCGGCCAGAACTTCCTCGTCGACCCCTCGGTGCTGAAGGCGGTGGTCGACGCGGCGGACGTGACCGGGCGCGACACGGTCCTCGAGGTCGGGCCCGGCCTCGGCACTCTCACCCGCGAGCTGGCCGCGCGGGCCAGGCGCGTCGTGGCGGTAGAGCTCGACGCCCGTCTCCTCCCGGTGCTCGAGGAGACGCTGGCGGGCCTGACGAACGTGGAGGTCGTGCACGCCGACGCCCTGAGCTTCGACCTCTCGACCCTGCCGGAGGGCTGCGTGCTGGCCGCGAACCTGCCCTACAACGTGGCCACGCCGGTCATCGCCCGCGCGCTCGAGTCCTGCCGCTTCGCGCGCCTCGCCTGCCTCGTGCAGCTCGAGGTGGGCGAGCGCCTCGTCGCCCGTCCCGGCGACCAGGCCTACGGGGGCCTGTCCCTGCTGGTGGCGCACTTCGCCCGCCCGCGCCTGGTACGCACCGTGCCGCCCGGCGCGTTCGTGCCGGCACCGAAGGTGCGCAGCGCGGTCGTCGCGCTCGAGGTCGAGCGCGACGCGCGTCCGCGCCCCGACCTCTTCGCGCTCATCGCGGCCTCGTTCGCCCACCGGCGCAAGACCCTCAAGCGCAACCTCGTGATGGCCGGCTACCCGGAGGACGAGGTCGACGCCGCGATCGCCGCCGCCGGGCTCGCCGCCAAGGTGCGCGCCGAGCGCCTCGGCCTCCCCGAGTTCGACGCGCTCCTGCGCTCGCTGGGACCGGTCCCGCGCCGCGACAGGACGCGCGCGAGCGGGGATTAGAATGGCCCGGCAACCTAACGCGCCTGGCTCGGCGGCCGGAGGACCGGTCCGTCGCCCGCGCATGCCGCCCGGCGGCCCTAGGAGCGGAGCCTAGATGCCCAAGTTCCTCGTGGTCGGCGACGCCACAGTCGACCAGATGTACTTCGTCAACGAGTTCCCCGAGCCAGGCGGCGAGGTCAGCGCCGTGCGGGCCGTGCTGGAGCCGGGCGGCTCGGGCGGCACCGTGGCGACCGTCCTCGCGCGCCTCGGCAACGACACGCGCATCGCCACGCGCGTGGGCATCGGGGCGTTCGCGGAGCTGGCGCTGCGCAACGCCGTACAGGCCGGCGTCGACCTGCGCCTGGTGCAGCGCGACGAGGTCCACCAGACGAGCAGCGTCACGCTCATCGTCACGCCCGACGCCCAGCGCACGATGATCAGCGCCGCCGGCGCGAGCCGCTACCTCGACTCCGCCGCCCTGCGGGCCGAGGACGTGGCAGACCGCGACGCCCTCGTGCTCAGCGCCTACTCGCTCATCGGCGGCAGGCAGAAGGAGTACGCGCTCCGCACGCTCGAGCTGGCGCGCGAGCACCGCCTCACCGTGTTCGTCGACCTGGGCACCACGGCCGTGCTCGCGCTCGGCGCGCGTCTGCTCGACCACGTCGCCGAGGCCGACTACCTGCTCATGAACGAGTACGAGCTCTACGCGCTCACCGGCCAGTCCACGATCACCGGCGCCGTCGCCAGCCTGCGCGACGCCGGGGTGGAGAACCTGGTCGTGAAGGTGGGCGAGAACGGCTCGATCCTCTTCACGTCGGAGCTCTCCGAGCTGGTCGAGGCGCACGACGTCGACGGCGTCGTCGACAGCACCGGCGCCGGCGACTACTACACCGCCGCCTTCGCGCACGCCGTCATGAGCGGGTACGACGTCCTCACGGCCGCCCGCATGGCCAACGTGGCCGGCGCGCTGAGCACGACCAAGGTGGGCGCCCAGTCTGTGGTGTTCGACGCCGCGCGCCTGGAGGAGGCCGGGGCCGCGCTGGCCACGGCGCCGGCGTGAGGGTCCGGCCACACGGCGCGACGGCTGCTCGCATGGAGGCCGCCTCGAGGCCGCAGGACGCCGGCCGCGCGGGGGCAGTCGTCGTACCGCTCGCCGTCCGTGCACGGCACGCCCTCCTCGCACCGCTCGCCGTCCGCGGTCGCGCGGCGGCCCTGGCGCTGCTCGCCGCCGCGCTCGCCGCCTGCTGCCCACCCGCCGTCTCGTCCAGCGCCGCGGCCCCGCCAGCGGCCGCGGGCGCGCCGACGCGGGGCGCCGCGTCCGTGAAGGTCCAGGAGCGCACCTACGCGCAGCGCTTCGAGAGCGCGTGGCGGCTCGTCGACGAGCGCTACTGGGACCTCGACCGACTGGGCGTCGACTGGGTCGAGGTCGGCGAGCGCTACCGCGCGCGCCTCGGCGAGGTGGAGACCGACGACGACCTCTACGACCTCCTCGAGGCCATGTACCGCGAGATCGGCGACCAGCACTCGGTCTACGTGAGGCCGGAGCGGGTGGACGAGGTGAGGCGCACCTACGGCGACCTGCCCTGCCTGGCGCTCCTCGACCTCGAGGCTTCCCGGCCCGGGGCGGGCCTCGCGCTGGCGCTGCCGGCGGCGGGCCTGGCCCAGGCCGGTGATGGCGTCGTCACCGACCGGATCGGTCCCATCGGCTTCGGCGTGACCGCGGCCGGAGACCGCCGCGTGGGCTACCTCCGCGTGCGTGACCTCGCCAGCGACGGCGTCGCCGAGGGCGTGAGGCAAGCGACGGCCCGCCTCGCGAGGCAGGGCGCCGACGCGCTGGTGCTCGACCTGCGCGGCAACCCCGGCGGGAGGCTCGTGACGATGATGCAGGTGGCCGGCGTGTTCACCAGCGGCTTCCTGTGGCGCGCGGTGCTGAGCTGGTCGCTGCCCATCCCCTACCCGGCCGTCGGCGAGCCGGTGACGGACCTGCCGCTCTACGTGCTCGTCGACCGCGACGTGAACAGCGCCGCCGAGGGACTGGCCGGCGCCCTGCAGGACGCGGGCCGCGCCACGGTGGTCGGCGAGCGCACGGCCGGCAACGTCGAGGCCGTGCTGCCCTTCTGCCTGCGCGACGGCTCGCAGGCGTGGATCGCCACCGGCGTGCTGGCGCCCCTCCTCGGCGCGACGTGGGAGGGGCGCGGCGTCGAGCCCGACGTCGCCGTCCCACCGGAAACCGCCCTCGACGCGGTGCTCGAGCTCGTGCGGGAGGGTCGATGACGCACGCCGCAGAGAGGGTCAGCGAGCACGTCTGGCGCGTGCCCGTGGCGGTGGCCACGCTGCCGCCCTACGACCACACGAACGCCTACGTGATCGCCGACGGCGGCGTGGGCCTGGTGGTCGACCCCGGGTCGCCGCTGGCCGCTTCGACCGACGCCATCGCGTCGGCGCTGGGTGAGGCCGGGGTGCGGCTCGTGAAGGGCATCGTCCTCACGCACGGCCACCCCGACCACTGGGAGGGCCTGGCGGCCGCGCTGGAGCGCTTCGACGCGCCCAGCGTCTACGTGCACGCCGCCGAGGCGGAGCGCGTGGCCGTCGACGCCCGCAAGGTGCTGGTCACGAACGACGTCGTGATCACCGTCGGCGACCTCGCCGTCGAGCTGATCCACACGCCCGGGCACAGCCCCGGCCACCTCTCCGCGGTCGTGCGACCGCCCCACGGTCCGCCCGAGGCGGCCCTGGCCGGCGACCTGGTCGCCGCCACGGGGTCGGTGTGGGTCGGCAAGCCCGAGGGCGACGTCGGCGCCTACCTGGCCAGCCTGGAGCGCCTCATCGCGGTCACGCCCCCGGTGCTCGGCACCGGGCACGGGCCCGTCGTCACGGACCCCGTCGGCAGGCTGAAGGAGCAGCGCGCGCACCGGCTCGAGCGCGAGGAGCAGGTGCTGCGGGCGCTCCAGGCGGGGCCGCTCGACGCCTCCGCCGTGACGCGGACCATCTACCCGGGCGCCGACGGGCAGCTCCGCGACCTCGCCAGGCTCTCGGTGCTGGCGCACCTCGACAAGCTCGAGGCTGAGGGCCGGGTGAGGCGCCTCGGCGACGGCGACGAGGCGCCGTTCGCGCTGGCCTAGTCGCGCCGCGAGCGTCCCCTCAGCCGTTCGCCGCCGCGAGCAGCGCCGACCTCAGCGCGGCGGGATCGGCACGAAGCGGCAGCGCTCGCCTCTCGGCCCGCGCGAGGCGCGCTAGTCCCTCGTGCGCCGGCGGCGCGGCACCGGTGGCGCGCGCGACCGTGTCGGGGAACTTGGCCGAGTGGGCGGTCGCCAGCGCGACGGCGGGACCGGTCCTCCCCCGGGCGCGCTCGCGGTGGGCGGCCTCCACGGCCACGGCCGTGTGGGGGCACGCCACGTAGCCGCGGCGCGCGTGCAGGTCGCGCATCCGGGCCAGGGTCGTGGCGTCGTCGACGGCCTGCCCCGTCACCCTGCCCCGCAGCCCCTCGCCGTAGAGGGCGTAGAGCCGCTCGAAGTTCGACGGCCCGCCCACGTCCATCGCGCTCGACAGGGTCCTCACGCTGCCCGCGAACCCGTAGGGCTTCGCGCGGCCCTCCAGGAACCGCACGAAGTAGTCGTTGGCGTTGTGCGCCGCCACGAACGAGGAGCCGAGGCCCGCCAGGTCGGCGGCGAGGAGGCCGGCCGTGAGGTTCCCGAGGTTCCCGCTGGGGACGACGTACCAGGGCTCGCGCTCCTCGCCGAGCCGCCGCAGCTGCACGGCGGCCCACAGGTAGTAGACGACCTGAGGCAGGAGCCTGCCGACGTTGATCGAGTTGGCCGTGGAGAGGCCGAGGGGTCCCAGCTCGGGGTCGGCGAGGGCGGACTTCACCAGCCGCTGGCAGTCGTCGAAGGTCCCCTCGACGGCGAAGGCGGTGACGCCCGGACGCACGGCCGTGAGCTGCGCCTCCTGCACGTCAGAGACCTGGCCGCGCGGGTAGAGGACGGCCACGCGCAGCGACCCGAGCCCGGCGAAGGCGTCGGCGACGGCGCCGCCGGTGTCCCCCGAGGTCGCCACGAGCACCGTGGCGCTGCGTCCTCTCCGGGCGAGGGCCGCGTCCATCAGGCGCGCCATCGCGCGGGCGCCCACGTCCTTGAACGCCGCCGTGGGCCCGTGGAACAGCTCGAGCACGTGAAGGTCGTCGTCCAGCTCGACCACGGGCAAGGGGAAGTCGAGGGCACCCGCGAACAGCGCCTCGACCTCTCCGGCGGGCAGCCCCAGGAGCGGAGGCAGCACCGCCGCAGCGACCTCGGCGGGGTGCATGGCATCGCGCCACGCCTCCGCGGCAGCCGGCAGGTCCGCCGGGAGGTAGAGCCCGCCGTCCGGCGCGAGGCCGCGCAGCAGCGCCTCCTCGAACGAGACCTCTGGCGCGGCGCCGCGCGTCGAGCGGTAGCGCACTTCCGCCGCCGGGCGGGCTGGTCTCATGCCGCGACGGCCTCGGCGCCGGCGGGCAACGCGGACGGACCGGCGACCGCGAGCGCGGCGCCCGCGTCGGCGGCGTTGGCGACGGGGGCGTGGCCTCGTCCGCCCGCCAGCGCGGCCATCACGTCGGACACGACGGCCGTGGCCGTGGCCCCGCCGCCCGCGCCCGGCCCGCGCACGGTCACCTCGCCCAGCGGTCGGCCGGTGAACACGAGGGCGTTCGCGGGACCGGAGACGACCAGGGGGTGGCCGCCCGGCAGCGACACGGGACGCACCGCCGCCCGCCAGCCCGCTTCGGTCGGGAAGACGCTGGCGACGAGCCGCACGCCGCGTCCGCGCGCCGCGTGGGCGATCACGACCTCGCGCGGCAGGCCGGCCACGCCGCGGGTCGCGGCGCGCACGTCCACGAAGGTCAGGCCCGGGTCGAAGGCGAGGCGCGCCAGCAGGGCGACCTTGTGGGCGGCGTCGATGCCCGCGACGTCGAGCGTGGGGTCGGCCTCGGCGAAGCCCGCCTCCTGGGCGCGGCGCAGCGCCGCCTCGTAGCTGGAGCCCGCCTCCATGTCGCTGAGTATCGCGTTGCAGGTGCCGTTGAGCACGGCGTGCAGGGTCACCGGGCGGCAGCCGCGGAGCGCGCCGGTGAGGGCGCCCACCACCGGCGCGCCGGCCATCACGGCGGCCTCGCACCACACCAGGCCTTCACGCAGGTAGGGGGCGAACTCGTCCCAGCGCTCGGCCAGGGCGGCCTTGTTGGCCGTGACGACGGCGGCGCCGCGCGCCAGCGCGGCCAGCGCCAGGTCGGCGGCCGCTCCGGTGCCGCCCGCCACCTCGACGAGCACGTCGGCGTCGTCCGCCGCGGCGGCGTCGGCGGTGACGAGGTCGCGCCAGCCCGCGAAGGAGCGCTCCTTGCCCGCGTCGCGCACCACTACCGCCGCCGGCTCGACCCCCGCCACCTCGCGCAGCAGCTCCACGGCGCGCGACCCGACCGTCCCGGCGCCCACGACCACGACCCGCCTACGCCCCGTCCCAGACGGCATGCGCGCGACTGTATCACGCGGGCCGCGGCGCCTCGGACCCGCGAGCTTCTGGTATGCTCCCCCTTCGGCGCCGAACGCGCCGGAACGGCCCTGCGGCCGCGGGAGTGGGATTTGCTAGGGATCGGCATCGTGGGGCTGCCCAACGTGGGCAAGTCCACCCTGTTCAACGCGATCACCAAGGCGGGCGTCGAGGCGGCCAACTACCCGTTCGCGACGATCGACAGGAACGTCGGCGTGGTGGCCGTGCCGGACGAGCGCCTCGAGGCGCTGCGCCGTCTCTACGCCAAGCCGGGCCGCGACGTGCCCGTCATCCCCACCAGCGTCGAGTTCGTCGACATCGCCGGGCTGGTCAAGGGCGCCTCGCAGGGCGAGGGCCTGGGCAACCAGTTCCTGGCGCACATCCGCGAGGTGGCAGCCATCGCCCACGTCGTGCGCTGCTTCGACGACCCCAACGTCGTCCACGTCGCCGGCAAAGTGGACCCCGCCGCCGACATCGCGGTCATCGAGACGGAGCTGATGCTCGCCGACCTGGCCGCGCTCGAGCGCCGCCACGAGCGCCTGCGCCGCAGCGCGAAGGGCGACCCCGACGACGCGGCCCTGCTGAAGGTGGTCGAGGCGCTGATGGCGAGGCTGGAGGAGGGCGTCCCGGCGCGCCGCAGCGGCGTCGCGGCGCCCGCGTCCCTGGGGCTCATCACGGCCAAGCCCGTGATCTACGTCTGCAACGTCGCCGAGGAGGACGTGGCCACCGGCAACGACCACGTCGAGGCGGTCCGGGCGATCGCCGCCGAGGAGTCGGCCGACGTGGTCGTGGTCTCGGCGCGCATCGAGGAGGAGCTGGCCCAGCTCGAGCCGGAGGAGCAGCGGGCGTTCCTCGCCGACATGGGCCTCGAGCGCTCCGGCCTCGAGCGCCTCATCAGGACGGGCTACCACACGCTGGGCCTCATCACGTTCTTCACCGCCGGCGAGAAGGAGGTCCGGGCCTGGACCGTCAAGCAGGGCACCAAGGCGCCGCAGGCCGCCGGCGAGATCCACTCTGACTTCGAGCGCGGCTTCATCAGGGCCGAGGTGATCGGCTGGGAGGAGCTCGTCGCCGCCGGCAGCATCGCCGCGGCGCGCGCGAAGGGCCAGCTCCGCGTCGAGGGCAAGGAGTACGTCGTGAGGGACGGCGACGTCATCCACTTCCTGTTCAACGTCTGAGGTCGAACCGGGCCGTCCCCCGTCGGCCCCGCGCCGCGACAGCACGTAGGCCGCGTGTGTCACGTCTCATCTACGTGGCGGTATCGTCGTCGTCAGGAGGACGTGCTCGTGAGCACGGTGAAGCGCAGCCCGGTACTCGATCAGCGGCAGGCCGAGAGCGGCGAGGTCTTGCTCTTCCCCGGCCGCTCCGACCACCTCTATCGCCTCAAGGGCGGGCTCATCCGCCTGTACACCGTCGACGACGACGGCACCGGCGTCACCCTGCGCTACGTCAAGCAGGGCGGCTACTTCGGCGAGGAGGCGCTCACGGGCGAGCAGCGGCGCTACTTCGCCGAGGCCGTGACGCCGTCGGTCGTCGAGGTCATAGACCCCGCCGGGCTCGACGAGGCCGAGCTGCGGCGCCTCGCGACAGTGCTGGCGGCGGCGCTCGACGGCATGGGCCGCGCCCTGCACCGCCTGGCGGGGAAGCCGCTGCGCGCGCGCGTGGCCGCCGAGCTCCTGGAGCTCTCCGACTCCGACCTCTCCGGACGCAGTCCCGACGGCGCCCCGATGGTCTACATCACCCACGACGAGCTCGCCACCGCGGTGGGCTCGGTGCGCGAGACGGTCACGAAGGTCGTGGGCGAGCTCGTGCGCCTCGGCGCGATCCGCGCCGGCTACGGCAAGATCACGGTGCGCGACGAGCGGGTCCTGCGCGAGGTCGCTGGCGAGTAGGACCCACGGGTGGGCGCCGCCGAGGGCCCCGGAGGCGTGACGTGCGGCGCCCGGCTCGACCCGGTCGCTCCCACGTCCTGAGCCAGCCTCACAGCGCTGCTCTTCTGCCCCGCCGGCGCCGTGCGCGCCGCCCGCGCCCACCCCACCTGCGCCTGCGACCGCCTGCCCGGCTGTGGGACATCTAACGCCCACCGCGCGGTGAGAGGGCTATGAGTGACCGAGGGGGGAGTCCGTCTTAGACCCACCGTCCTCGATCCATAGCTGACCCCCGGGAGAACACCATGACAACTTGGCTGCGGCTTCCCGCCGCGCCCGCGCTGCGCCGCTTCGGCGCCGGCGCGGACGAGGCGCAGCGCGTCCTTCTCGGCACGAGCCACGACCCGGTCGACACGAGCGTCGACGCCTACGTCACCACCCTTCGCAGGACCGGAGAGGCGACGCCCGCCCGCGGTCGCGGAGGCCCGCGGTGAGGCGCGCCAGCCGCGCCGTCGCGGCGCTGCTCCTGCTGACCCTCATCGCCTGCGGAGGACCGAGCGCCCCTCTGCTCGGCGAGCCGAGCCTGCTCGGCGTGACGCCGAGCAGCGTGTCCCAGGAGGGCGCCGAGGTGACCATCACCGGCGCCAACCTCTTCCAGGCCGTCGCGGGCACCGCGCTGCCCGACGAGCTGAGCGCCACGCTGTGCGGCGCCGGCCTCGTCGACCTCGAGGTCCAGGGCGAGACGCGCACCGTGTCCCTGCCGTCGGTGGGCACGGCCGAGGTGCGCGTGGGCGACACGGTCACCGGGACACTGGAGAGCCACGACGCGACCGGCTCGAGCGCCCTCGTGCTCACGCTCCCCGACGGGCGCGAGCTCACGCTGGAGGACGCCGTCACCTGCTACGACCCCGCACCCGCCGTCACCGGCTTCGAGCTGGACACGGAGACCGCGGGCGTCGGGCAGCCGGTCACGTTCACCTGGCAGGCCGAGAGCCCCGACGGGCTCGACCTCACCTGCAGCCTCGACCCCGGCGACGGCAGCGCGCCGATCGCGCCCGGCGACTGCGGGAGCGGCAGCGTCGTCCACACCTACGCCACCGAGGGCGACATCACGGCCACGCTCACGGTCACCGACAGCGAGCAGCGCGAGACCGTGACCGAGCTGGCGTTCCACGTCTCCTTGGTGCCGCCCGAGGCGAAGACGGACGAGGTCACCGTGAACGTCCTCGACCTGCCGCTCGACATCCCCGTCGCCGACCTCCTCGCCAACGACGTCGGCCTGGGCCTCTCCGTCGTAGCTGTCGCGCCGACCGGCCGCGTCACCCTCAGCGGCGGCACCGTCACCTACGACCCCGGCTCCGACTACGACCACCTCGGCACCGCCGACAGCGCCGTCGACACCTTCACCTACACGATCAGCGACGCCGACGGGGTGACGGCGGTCGGCGAGGTGCAGGTGACGGTCACCGGACAGGACCGCGTGCTAGGCCTCACCGTCTCCGTCCCGGACGGTGTGGGCGCGCTCTACCCCGGCCTGGAGGTCGAGCTGCAGGCCGACGTCGACGTGGCCGGAGCGGCCAGCACCGACGTCACCTGGGAGAGCAGCGACGAGGGCGTCGCCACCGTCGACGCCAGCGGCAAGGTGCGGGCCGAGAGCGTCGGCGACGTCACCATCACCGCCACCAGCGTCTACGACTCCTCCTTCGAGGCCAGCGTGGACCTCACTGTGGACTCGCCGCTCACGCTGCGCATCGACCTGACCCTGCCGGAGGTCGTGGGCACCACCTTCCAGCTCCCGATCTCCGGCCTCGGCGAGGTCACCGTCTACTGGGGCGACGGCGACAGCGAGACCATCACGAAACCCGCCATGCCGCAGCACGAGTACGCCGCCGCAGCGGCCTACACCATCAACGTCACCGGTACGCTCACGAGCGGGGCCCGCTTCGGCGTCGGCATAGGCGTCGGCAACGACGACGGCGAGTACCTGAACGCCGCGGCCGTCACCTCCCTCGACTCCTGGGGCGACTTCCAGTTCGTGAGCCTCGCCCAGGCCTTCGTCGACGCCGTCAACCTGACGAACGTTCCAGGCCACATCCCCTCCACGGTGACCGACCTGACCGAGGCCTTCAGGAACGCCGAGAAGTTCGACGACGACATCGGCGGCTGGGACACCAGCAACGTCACGTCCATGGCCTACATGTTCGACCGAGCGCTCCTCTTCGATCAGGACATCGGCGGCTGGGACACCAGCAACGTCACGACCATGAGGTCCATGTTCGCCCTCGCGACGGAGTTCGACCAGGACATCAGCGACTGGGACACCAGCGAGGTCACGGACATGGCGTACATGTTCAGCCTCGCCTACGAGTTCAACCAGGACATCAGCGGCTGGAACACCAGCAAGGTAACCAGCCTGCGGGCCACGTTCTCAGACGCCTATGCGTTCGACCAGGACATCGGCGACTGGGACACCAGCCAGGTCACGGACATGCACAGCCTCTTCCTGAACGCGACGAGCTTCGACCAGGACCTCACCGGCTGGTGCGTCGTGCAGTTCGAGGACGAGCCGACGAACTTCAGCAACGGCTCGGCCCTCCAGCCCGGGAACCATCCGCATTGGGGCGAGCCCTGCACCTAGTCGCCCTCGCCCACCGCCACGGCCCTCCACGGGCCTAGGCCGAGGGCTGTCCGTACGGGAGCTCGGGCGGCGACCCCTCGCGGGGTCGCCGCCCTTCCTTCGCGCCCTGGCGACGCGACGGGATCAGAACACCGGCCCCACCCTGAAGCTGAACACGCCGGTGGGGTGGCGCTGACTGAAGGCGTAGTCGAGGCGCACCGCCGGCAGCAGCACGCCGCCGAAGCCGAGGTTGACCTGCACGCCCACGCCCGCCGAGGCGAACAGCGGCGTCTGGTACTCGGGGAAGCCAGGCACCGTCGACGCCCAGCCGAGGTCGACGAACGCCACGCCTATCACCGTCTGCGTGGCGAACGTCGAGAGCTGGAAGTCGTAGCGGTACTCGAAGCTGCTGGTCATGTAGGTGCGCGAGAGACCGAAGTCCTCGCGCCGGTAGCCGCGGATCTGCGTGGCGACGTCCACGCTCTGGCCCACGAAGAAGCGCTTGCTCGTCGGGTAGAGGCCGCCGAACTGGTGACCGAGGTCGAGGCGCACGCCGAAGACGTGGTTCTCGTCCTGCACCTGCTCCGGCACCACGTCGGCGAGCTTGAAGTACGTGCGCGCGCCCAGGGTCGCCTGCTCGTAGACGTAGGTGACCCGGTCGTCGGTGTCCGGGTGCAGGAAGTCGTTACCGAAGCCCACGCCCAAGGAGCCGTAGGCGGCCACGCCCTCGGTGGGGAAGTCGGCGTTGTCGCGGTCGTCGTAGCTCACGCGCGCGCTGGTGAAGCCAGAGAGGCCCGACGTGGGCAGGTACTGCAGCGACTCGCTCTCGGGCAGGAAGCAGTTGTGCGGGTTCTGGATCTCGTCGCCCTCGATCTCGCACGGCGTGCGCACCGGCTCGAGCATGTACTGCGTGTACGAGCCGCTGGCGCCGAAGCTCACCGAGATCTCCGGCGTCAGGGGCCGCGCGACCGTGAACCCGAAGCCGGTGGAGCGCGAGGTGTACTCGCCCACCCGCACGCGGTTCTCCTCGGTCTCCGGCAGCCCCGGGTACTGGATCGTCGTCTGCCCGCCGGCCGTCAGCGGCTGGTTGTTCGCCACCACGCTGAACAGCGACGCCGACAGCGATGTCGGCACCTCCTGGAGGTCGAGGTAGTCGACGTAGAGCCACGGCACCTCGTAGCTCACCCTGCCGCCGAGCATGAACCCCACGTCGGTGCTGGAGGCCGTCACCTCGCCGCTCACCGAGTGAGCCAGGCCGAGGAAGTCGCGCTCGTTGTAGCTCAGGCTCGCCGAGAACCCCGTGTCCGTCGCGTACTGCGCCGCCGGACGCAGCTCGCCGGTCGAGCGGTCCCGCACCGTCACGACCACGTTCACCTGGTCGTTCTCGCCGGTGGGCTCGAGCGCGTAGTTCACCACGTCCACCACGCCCAGGCGGGCCACGTCGAGCAGCCCCTCGACGATCCGCTCGTCGTTCACCACGGTGCCCACGTCAGGCAGGTAGCGCGTGATGACCCGCGGGTCCGTCCCGCCCTGCCGACCGTCGTAGGCGACCTCGTACCCGGCCACCTTCAGCTCGGTGACGCGCTGGATGTAGGTGCCGTCGTCGTAGGAGAAGTCGGGCGCCGTGAGGATGCGGTAGCCGGCGTCCTGGTAGGCGCGGACGATCTGCCGGAAGTCCTCGTCGGCCACGGCCGACGCGAAGTTGTCGCCCACCTCGGTGCGCAGGACCGCGCGCAGCTCCTCGTCGGAGAGGACCGTGTTCCCCTCGAACTCGATGCGCTGCACCGGCCCCGCGGTCTCCGGCGCGCCCAGCCGGAACGTCACGCGCACGCCGCCACTTGGCGACACGGCCGCCTCGAGCTGGATGTCGCTCGAGCGCCCCCGCGCCAGGCGACGCACGTCCTCCAGCAGCGTGTCGTAGTTGAACAGGTCGCCCGGCTTCAGGCTCAGGTCGGCGGGGTCGACGCCCAGCGCGGTCGTGTCGATCGAGGCGATCGTCAGCTCCCTTATCGCCACGTCCAGCACCCCGCCGGAGAGGCTCGTGGCGTTCACGTCCACCCCCGAGCCGCGGTAGCCGAGCGCCGCGTAGCGGTTCGACACGGCCTGCAGCGCCTGGCGGTAGAGCTGCGGGTCGAAGCCCTCGGCGTCGACGACGCCCCGGAAGATCTGCCCCAGCTCGGACTCCTCGAGCACCGTGTTCCCCGAGAAGCGCGCCTCCTCCACCTCGGCGCTCTCGTCCACGACGTAGGTGAGGCGCACCGGGACGTCGTCCTCCGACTCGGCCAGGTCCGGCGCCGGCGCCACCTCCAGGTTCACCTCGACGTCGAACGGGAAGCCCGACTGACGGTACGCCTGCCTGATCGTGTCCCGCGCCTCGCTGGCGCGGATCGTGTTGTACACGCGTCCGGGCGCCAGCAGGTGCGTCGAGGCCAGGACCTCGCGCAGCGCGTCCTGCGACAGCGACTCCACCCCGTCGAACTCGACCTCGCCGATGTGCGGGTTCTCAACCACGCGCACGACCAGCACCGGTCCGGCGCCGCCCTCCTCGATCTCCACGCTCACGCTCTCGAACGTGCCCAGGCTGTAGACGCGGTTGCGCTCCGCCTCCAGGTCCACCGACGCCGCGTCGGTGCCCGCGCGCGTCGTGATGATCGTCCGCACGATGTCCGCGTAGGTCGTCGTGCCCTCGACGCGCACCTCCACGATGCGGCCGGAGGGTGCCACCTGGGCCAGGGCCGAGAGCTGTGATGCGAGGGATAGGCAGAACGCGAGCACGACGGCTAGGCGGCGCGGCATGCGGGCATCTTACCTAGGCGCATGAGACGGCGGTGCGCCGTGCCGATGGGCCTCGGACCGTTATCATCGCCGCCATGAGCCAAGCTGACGCCGCGCGCCTCGTCGGCGACCCCGGCCAGGTCCCGGCGGCCGCCAGGGTGGTGCGGGAACGCACCGCGCTGGTGCCGCGGATCGGGCTGATCCTCGGCTCGGGTCTGGGCGCGCTCGCCGACGAGGTCGACGGCGTCTCGGTCCCCTACGCCGAGCTCCCCGGCATGCCCGTCTCCTCCGCCCCTGGACACGCGGGCCGCCTGCACGTGGGCTACCTCGAGGGTCGCGAGGTCGCCGTCATGCAGGGCCGCGCGCACCTCTACGAGGGGTTCACCGCGGCGCAGGTCACTTACCCGGTCGCGTTGCTGGCCGCGCTCGGCGTGAGGTCGGTGGTCGTGACGAACGCCTGCGGCGGCCTGGACCCGAAGTTCCGCGCCGGCGAGCTGATGCTGCAGGTCGACTTCATCAACATGACGGGCCAGAACCCTCTGATAGGCCCGCTCCCCGACCCCGCGCTCGAGCGCTTCCCCGTGATGTTCGACTGCTACGACCCGGCGTACCGCGAGGCGGCACGCAGCGCGGCGCTGCGCCACGGCATCGCGCTCCGGGAGGGCGTCTACCTGGCGATCAGCGGGCCGAGCTACGCCACGCGGGCCGAGCTGCGCGCCTACCGGACCCTGGGCGCCGACGCCATCGGCATGTCGACGGTCCTCGAGGTGCTGCGCGCCAGGCAGCTCGGCATGAGGGTGCTGGGCATCTCCGCCATCACCGACATGGCCATCCCCGACTCGGACGAGCACGCCACGGGCGAGGAGGTCGTGGCGATGGCGGAGCGCATGGGCGAGTCGTTCAAGCGGCTCGTGCGCGCGGTGCTGCCGGAGCTGTGATGGGCGGTGCCGCCGCGACCGTGAGGCGCGCCGCGCCGCGAGCGCGCGGGCAGGAGGTGCGAAGGTGCGGCTGAGCCCGCTCGAGATCGAGCACATGGAGTTCCCGCGCGGCGCGGGCGGCTACCAGCGGCGCCACGTGCGCGACTTCCTCGAGCGCGTGGCGTCCGAGGTCGCCGACCTCCTCAAGGAGGTGCAGGACCTCCAGGGCGAGCTCGACGCCTCCCGGCAGCAGGTCGCCGAGCTGCAGGCGAAGGAGGCCGAGCTCCAGCGCGCCGTGATCGCCGCCGAGCGCATCGCCAACGAGATCAAGGAGAACGCCAAGCGCGAGGCCAAGCTGATCCTCGACGAGGCCGAGCGCGTGCGGGAGCGCCGCCTCGCCGACCTCGACGCCGAGGTGGCCCGCACGCGCGCCGACCTCGATCGGCTGCAGCGCGAGCAGGCGCTGTTCCGCGAGCAGTTCCGCGCGCTGCTGCAGGCCTACTCCCGATCGCTGGAGGCGCTGGGCGGCAAGACGACGGCCGGGGAGGACGCGGCGGAGGCGGCGACCGTCCCGCAGAACGCGGGCGAGTAGCGGCCCGCCCCTCGGGCGCGGTCCGGAGGCGATCCTCTCGCCGACGACCGGCTCGGCGTTCGGGCCCGGGCCGCCGTGCCGGGTCGGGCGAGCCCGTCCTCCTAGCGCGCTCCGGGACGCGCCGCGCCCAGCTCGGCCAGGGCGTGCTCGAGCGTCACCCACGGCAGGGTCGCGCACTTCACGCGGGCGTGCAGCTTGCTGACTCCCTTGAGTACCCGCGCCTCGCCGAGCCTCTCGGCGGGCTCCTCGCCCCTGACCATGGCCTTGAAGTCGACGGCGAGGCCCAGGGCCTCGTCGGCAGCCTTGCCCCGCACGGCCTCCGTCATCAGGCTGGCGGACGCCTGCGAGATCGCGCAGCCGACGCCCTCGAACGCCACGGTCTCGAGCCTGCCGTCATCGAGCGCGAGGTAGAGCGTGATCTCGTCGCCGCAGCCGGGGTTCACGCCGGGGTAGGCGACGTCGAAGCGCTCGGGCCGGTAGCGGTTGCGCGGGTGCCGCGAGTGCTCCAGCACCGCGGCCTGGTAGAGGTCGGCGAGCAGGCCCATCAGGCGAAGGCCGCGAAGTGCTCCACGACCCGCTCCAGGGCGGACACGAAGGCGTCGACCTCGGCGAGCTCGTTGTAGACGTAGAAGCTGGCCCTGGTGGAGGCGGCGATACCCAGCGCCTGGTGCAGCGGCTGGGCGCAGTGCTGCCCCGCCCGCACCGCGACGCCCTCGAGGTCGAGGGCGGTGGCCACGTCGTGGGCGTGCACACCGTCGACGACGAAGGTGACCAGCCCGACCCGACCCTCGCCCGGACCGACGAGCGTCACGCCGGGCAGCCCGCGCAGGCCCTCCACGGCGCGCGCCACGAGCGCCTCGTCGTGCCTCCTCACGGCCTCCATGCCGAGGCCGCGCAGGTACCTCACGGCCGCGGCGAAGCCGACGGCCTCGGCGATGCTGGGCGTGCCCGCCTCGAAGCGCTTCGGCGGCGGGGCGTAGGTGGTGCCCTCGAACGACACGCGCGAGATCATCTCGCCGCCGCCCATGTAGGGGGGCATCGCCTCGAGGAGCTCGGGCCGCGCCCACAGCGCGCCGATGCCCGTGGGGCCGAGCATCTTGTGCGCCGAGAACGCGTAGAAGTCGCAGCCCAGCGCGCTCACGTCCACCGGCAGGTGCGGTGCCGCCTGCGCGCCGTCGACGAGCAGCAGTGCACCCGCGGCGTGCGCGACCGCGGCGACCTCGGCCACGGGGTTCGCCGTGCCGAGCACGTTGCTCACGTGGAAGACGGCCACCAGCTTGGTGCGGGGGCCTACGGCCGCCCTGAGGGCGTCCATGTCGACGCGCCCCTGCTGGTCGAGCCCGACCGGGCGCAGCGCCGCCCCGCGCTCGGCCGCGACGATCTGCCACGGCACCACGTTGGCGTGGTGCTCGGCGACGGTCACGACGACCTCGTCGCCGGGTCCCAGGTTCGCGCGCCCCCAGCTCGCGGCGACGAGGTTGATGGCCTCGGTGGCGTTGCGCACGAACACCAGCCCCGCGGGGTCGGCGCCCACGAACGACGCCACCTCGGCGCGCGCCTCCTCGTACAGCGAGGTCGCCTCGACGGAGAGCACGTGCGCGCCGCGGTGCACGTTGGCGTGGTGACGGAAGTAGTACTCGCTCATCGCCTCGACGACCTGCCGAGGCTTCTGCGAGGACGCCGCGCTGTCGAGGTACACCAGCCGGCGGCCGTTGACCTCGCGCTCCAGGACTGGGAAGTCGGCCCTCAGCGAGCCTGCGTCTAGCGTCACGCCCGATGCTACCAACAGCGGGCGAGCCCTGACGTCCGCGCGGACGGCGCTCGGGACCCGCGGCGGTAGACTGCCGGGGTGCGCCTGCGGTCGCTCACGCAGCTCGCGTTCCGCAACCTCGTCACGCGCCGGGTCTCGTTCCCCGACGGCGTGGTGGCGGTGGTCGGGCAGAACGCTTCGGGCAAGAGCAACCTGCTGCACGCGGCCTACCTCGGCTGCAACGGCACCCTGGCCGCCGGCAACCTGGGCGACATGGTCGCGTTCGGGCACGAGGAGGCGTACGTCGGGGTCGAGGTGGAGCACCTGAGCGGCACGAGCCGCGTCGAGGTGGGCTTCGCCGCCGGGCGCAAGGTCGTGAGGCTCGACTCCCAGGTCTCTCGCGCCGCCGACGTCTCGCGCCACGTGGCCGCCGTGCTGGTGACGCCGGAGGACTCGGAGCTCGTGCACGGCTCGCCGAGCGCGCGCCGCTCGTTCCTCGACGCGCTGATCTCGAAGGTCTCGGCGCGCTACGCGGCGCTGGTGCGCGAGTACGGCCGGGTGCTCGAGCAGCGCAACGCGCTGCTGCGCCTCTCCCCGCGCGACGCCTCGCTGCCCGACTGGACGGCCCGCCTCGTGAGCGTGGGCGCGGAGGTGGACGCCATGCGCGACCGCCTCGTGCGGCGGCTCTGCCCTCTGGCGTCCGAGGTCTACCGCGACGTGTCGGGCGACGACGCGCCGTTCGGCGTCCGGCTGGCCCGCAACTGGGAGGGCGAGGACCTGGCCGCCGCCGTCGCCGCCACCCGCGCGGCGGAGCTGGCGCGCGGCGCCACCGTGGTCGGGCCGCACCGCGACGACCTCGAGCTGACCCTGGGCGGCATGGACGTGCGCGCCTTCGGGTCGCGTGGCGAGGCCCGCACCGCGGCGCTGGCCCTGCGCGTCGCCGAGTACCGCCTGCTCACCGAGCGGCACGGCGAGCCGCCGGTGTTGCTCGTCGACGACTTCTCGGCCGAGCTCGACGCCGACCGCCGCGCCTACCTGCTGTCGCTCACCGCCGGCACGCCGCAGGCGATCGTCACCGGCACCGAGCCGCCGCCGCACCACGACGCGCTGTTCCGCGTCATGGACGGCGAGGTCGCGCTCATCGACGCGGTGGGGGCGCCGGCGTGATGGCGTCCGACCCGACGCCGGCGCGCTCGGAGGGCGCGGCGTGAGGGGCGGCGGGCCCCGCAGCGCCGGCGAGCTCATCGCCGAGGTGTTCCGCCGCAAGGGCATGCGGCGGTCGCTGCGGCGGGCGGAGGCGGTGCTGCTGTGGCCCCGCGTCGTCGGCCGCGACGTCGCGCGCTTCAGCTCCGCCAGGGCGTTCCGCGACGGCGTGCTGTACGTGGACGTCACCGACTCCGAGACCGCGATGCACCTGAACATGCAACGTCAGCGCTTCGTGGCCGTCTACCACGAGACCTACGGCCTGCGCGAGGTGAAGGACGTGCGCTTCCAGGCCGGCCGGCTCGCGGCCGCAGACGGGGAGGCGGGAGCCGCCCAGGGCGAACGGCCCGACCCCGACCCCGCCGAGGTGGCGAGCCTGGAGCGGGCCGTCGACGACGCCGAGCTGCCCGGTGACATCGCCGACGTCGCCCGCGCGGCGGCGCGGACGCTGGCGGGCCACTGGGCCAGGCAGCGCGCCGCCGGCCACGCGCCCTGCCCCACGTGCGGCGCGCTCCACGACGGCGCCGTGGCCGGCCTGTCGCCGCGCGAGCGTCGCCTGGCCGAGCTCGGCCGCCACAGCGCGGAGCTGCGCGACCGCGAGCTGTGCCCGAGCTGCCGACGCGCGGCCAGGGAGCCCCGCGTGGTCGCGGCGGCCCGGCGCCTGGCGCTGGCCCCCGCCGAGCCGCACCACGAGCTGTCAGTCGAGGAGGCCGCGGTCGCCCACCGCCTGGCCGCCATCTACCTGGAGGAGACCTTGGAGGACCTTCTGCCCCGCGTCGTCTCCGACGCCTCCCTGCGCCCCCACCTGGAGCGGGCGGCCCGGTGCCGCGCCGCGCTGGCCACGGGCAGGGACCCCGACGACCTCGCCGACGAGGACCTGCGCGTCCTCGACGAGCGCGTCGCGCGCGTGCTCGGCTGGACCTGGTCGTGACACGGGCCGCCCGGCCGGTGATGCTCGTCGTGCTCGACGGCTTCGGCCTCGCGCCGGCGGGGCCCGGCAACGCCGTCGACCTGGCCCACACGCCCTGCTTCGACGCCATCTGGCGGGCCGGGCCCCGCACGACGCTCGAGGCCTCCGGCAACGCCGTGGGCCTGCCCGCGGGCCAGATGGGCAACAGCGAGGTCGGCCACATGAACATCGGCGCCGGGAGGCGGGTCGTCCAGAGCCTCACCTACGTGCAGGAGCGGATCGAAGACGGAGGGTTCTTCGCGAACCCGGTGCTGCTGGAGACCTACGAGGCGGCACGAGCCGGCACCCTCCACCTGCTCGGCCTCGTCTCGGACGGCGGGGTCCACAGCGACCTCGGGCACCTGCTGGCGCTGCTCGACCTGGCCGCCAGGCTCAGGCTGCCGCGCGTGCGCGTGCACGCCTTCACCGACGGGCGCGACAGCGCCCCCGACGGGGCGCCCGGGTACCTGGCGGCGGTCGAGGGCAAGCTGGCCGAGGTCGCACGCGCCGGGGTGGACGCCCGCATCGCCACCGTCTCGGGCCGCTACTACGCCATGGACAGGGACAGGCGCTGGGACAGGACCGCCCGCGCCTACGACGCCGTCGTGTGCGGGCGCGCCGAGCACGCCGCGCCCACGGCGGCCGAGGCCGTGGGCGCGGCCTACGCGCGCGGCGAGACGGACGAGTTCGTGGTCCCCACCGTCGTCGGCGCGCCGGAGGCGATGCGCGACGGCGACGCCGTGTTCTTCTTCAACTTCCGGGCGGACCGCGCCAGGCAGCTCACCTACGCGCTCACGCAGCCGGGCTTCGACGGCTTCCCGCGCTGCGCGACGCCCCGCGTGCGCTTCGCCTCGCTCATGGAGTACGACCGCGAGCTGGGCCTGCCCTACGCGTTCGCTCTGCCCCCGCTGACCAGGGGCCTGTCCGAGGTCGTCTCGGGGGCCGGCCTGCGGCAGTACCACACCGCCGAGACCGAGAAGTACGCCCACGTGACCTACTTCTTCAACCTGCAGCGCGAGGAGCCGTTCCCCGGCGAGGAGCGCCTGCTCGTGCCCTCACCTAAGGTCGCCACCTACGACCTCCAGCCGGAGATGAGCGCGCCGGCCCTCACCGACGCGACGGTGGCGCGCATCGACCAGGGGGTGGACGACCTCGTGCTGATCAACTACGCGAACCCCGACATGGTGGGGCACACGGGCGTGTTGGAGGCGGCGGTGAGGGCGTGCGAGGCCGTCGACAGGGGCCTGGGCCGCCTCTTGGCCGCCTGGAGGGCCCGCGGCGGCACGGCCGTCGTGATCGCCGACCACGGCAACGCCGAGCAGATGCTCACCGCGGCGGGCGAACCGCACACGGCGCACACGTCGAACCCGGTGCCGTGCGTGCTCGTCTCCGACGACCCCGCCGTGGCCTCGCTGCGCCTGCGCGAGGGCGGAGCGCTCGGGGACGTGGCACCCACGGTCCTCGAGCTGATGGGCCTGCCGCAGCCCGACGAGATGACGGGGCGCTCGCTCATCGAGCGCTGAGCCGCGACGAGAGGACCGCCGCCCGGCGGGCTGCCGGGAGGAGGTAGCGTTCCCTTCGTGAGCTGGGCTTAGAAGTCCATGCCTCCGCCCACATGACGCCGCCGCCCGGCATGCGACCGGGCGGCGGTAGCGTTCTCTTCGGGAGCTGGGCCTAGAAGTCCATCCCGCCCATGTCGCCACCGGGCACGCCGGCGGCCTTCTCCTCCTTCTCGGGGTGCTCAGAGATCACCACTTCGGTGGTCAGGAGCAGGCCCGCGATGGAGGCCGCGTTCTGGAGCGCGGTGCGGGTGACCTTCGCCGGGTCGACGATGCCCGCGGCGAACATGTCGTCCACGAACGAGTCGGTGGCGGCGTTGTAGCCGAACTTGCCGTCGTTCTTCTGCCGGATGGCGTTGACGATCACGCTGCCTTCGGCGCCGGCGTTGGCCGCGATCTGGCGGGCGGGCTCCTCGAGGGCGCGCATGAGGATCTGGGCCCCGGTGCGCTCGTCGCCCTCGAGCGTGTCGGCGACCTGCTTGACGGCGTCCATGGCGTGGATCAGCGTCACGCCGCCGCCCGCGACGATGCCCTCCTCGACGGCCGAACGAGCCGTGGAGAGGGCGTCCTCGAAGCGGTGCTTCTTCTCCTTGAGCTCGGTCTCGGTGGCGGCACCGACGCGGATGACGGCCACGCCGCCGGCCAGCTTGGCGAGGCGCTCCTGGAGCTTCTCACGCGCGTAGTCGGAGTCGGTGGTCTCCAGCTCGGCCTTGATGCCCTTGATGCGCTCGTCGATGACCTTGCGGTCGCCCTGGCCCTCGATGATCGTGGTCTCGTCCTTGCTGGCGCGGACCCGCTTGGCGCGGCCCAGCTGGTTGAGGCGCACGTTCTCGAGCTTGTGGCCGAGCTCCTCGCTGATGACCTCGCCGCCGGTGACGGCCGCGATGTCCTTGAGCATCTCCTTGCGGCGGTCGCCGAAGCCGGGGGCCTTGACGGCGAGCACGTTCAGCGTGCCGCGGAGCTTGTTGAGGACGAGGGTCGCCAGCGCTTCGCCCTCGACGTCCTCGGCGATGATCAGGAGCGGCTTGCCGGTCTGGATGACCTGCTCGAGCACGGGCAGGAGGTCCTTCAGCGCGCTGATCTTCTTCTCGTGGATGAGGATGTAGGGGTCCTCGAGCACCGCCTCCATGGCGTCGGAGTCGGTGATGAAGTACGCGCTGATGTAGCCCTTGTCGAACTGCATGCCCTCGACGACGTCGAGCTCGGTGTCGAGGGTCTTCGACTCCTCGACCGTGATGACGCCGTCGCGGCCGACCTTGTCCATCGCCTCGGCGATGAGCTGGCCGACCGCGGCCTCGTTCGCGGAGATCGAGGCGACCTCGGCGACGGCCTTGCTGTCCTCGACGCTGCGCGCCAGGGCCTTGATGCGCTCGACGGCCGCGTCGACGGCCTTGTCGATGCCGCGCTTGAGGCCCAGCGGGCTGGCGCCGGCGGCGACGTTCCTCAGGCCCTCGCGGACGATCGCCTGGCCGAGCACGGTGGCGGTGGTCGTGCCGTCACCCGTGATCTCGTTGGTCTTGGTGGCGATCTCGATGAGGAGCTTGGCGCCGATGTTCTCGAGCGGGTCCTTGAGCTCGATGTCCTTCGCGACGGTCACGCCGTCCTTGGTGATGGTCGGGCCGCCGAACTTCTTCTCGAGGACGACGTTGCGCCCCTTCGGCCCGAGCGTGACCTTGACGGCGTTGGCGACGGCGTTGACGCCGCGCTCCAGCGCGCGCCGCGCCTCTTCCTTGTAGATCAGATCCTTGGCCATCTTCCCTCTACTTCCCTGTGTCTACCTGGGTGCTTGGCTGTCTCAGCCGAGGACGGCGTGGATGTCGCGCTGGCTCAGGATCATGAGCTCGCGCCCGTCGAGCTCGATCTCGGTCCCGCCGTACTTGGCGAAGACGACGGTGTCGCCCACCGCCACGTCGATCGGCTCGCGGGACCCGTTGTCGAGGTACTTGCCCGGGCCGACGGCGAGGACCTTGCCCCGCTGGCTCTTCTCCTTGGCGCTGTCGGGCAGCACCAGACCGCTGGCTGTGGTCTGCGGCTCGTCGATGACCTCGACGACGACCTTGTCGCCCAGCGGCTTCAGCGTCAGCTTCTGATCAGCCATGCTTCCTCCACTTTTCCGGATGTGCCTGTTTGGCACTCGACACCTGCGAGTGCCAACCACCCACAATGCTATCCATGCCCTTCCGAGGCTGTCAACTGCGCCCTATCAAGCTCTCTGTGCCGCCCGGGCTAAGCACACTTGACAACGACGCGCTCAAGTTCGGCGGCGGCCACGGGCCGGCCGGAGCGTGCTCGCCCCCGCGCCGCGCCTCCCCGGCGCCGGGCCCTCACCCGCGGCGCAGCCCGATGATGAACGCCGGGACGAAGGCGGCGGCGAACGGCACGTTGAAGGTGAGCAGCGCGATGAGCCCGCGCCACGTGCCCTGCAGCGACTCGCCGGAGAGCAGGGGGTCGACCCGCCGCTGCACGACGTCCCAGTTCACGCTCACGAACCCGGACCAGGCGAGGAGCTGCACCGCGATGAACAGCAGGCCGACGACCAGGGCGACGACCTTGCCCACCTTCTTCACCGCGTACCCGGCGACGAACCCGGCCACCGCGCCGAAGCCGATCTGCTCGACCCAGGGCCACACGGCCGACAGCTCGGGCACGTCCACGCGAGCGACGTTACCACGCTGCTGGACGATAGCCGTGCGCCACGCAGGGGTGCGAGGCGCCGGCGGGACGCGCCCGGGGGGCCTACGGTCCGCGGCCGCCTCAGACCCGCTGACAGCGGCGCCATCGGTAAGATGACCGCGTGAGCAGCGAGGTCCCCTTCCGCCTCGGGACGCGCGTCCGGGACGCCCTGGAGGTCGGCGCCCCCGTCGTGGCGCTGGAGTCTACGGTGATCACCCACGGGCTGCCCCGGCCGCGCAACCTGGACGCCGCCAGGCGGCTGGAGGCCGTGGTGGCGGGAGCGGGTGCCGTGCCCGCGACCGTCGGCGTGCTCCACGGCGAGGTCGTGGTCGGCCTCGGCGGCGCCGAGCTGGAGCGCTTGGCCGCGGCCGACGCGGACAAGGCCTCGCTGTGGAACCTCGCCGCCGTGGTCGCTCGGCGCGCCGACGCCGGCACTACGGTCGCGGCGACGCTGTGGGCGGCCCACCGCGCCGGCATCGACGTGTTCGCCACCGGCGGCATCGGCGGTGTGCACGACGTCCCGTTCGACGAGTCCGCCGACATCGCGGCCCTCGCCCGCTACCCCGTCCTCACGGTCTGCGCGGGCCCCAAGAGCATCCTCGACGCGCGCGCGACGCTCGAGCGGCTCGAGAGCGCCGGCGTCCCCGTCGTCGGCTACCGCTCCGACACGCTCGCCGGCTTCCTGGTCCCGCATACCGACCTGCCCCTGCCCGCGCGGGTCGGCACCCCTGAGGACGCCGCCGCGGTCCTGCTGGCGCAGCGCGGGCTGGGGTTATCCTCTGGCGTGGTGCTCAGCAACCCGGTCTCCGACGGCCTGCACGCTGAAGAGCTCGACGCGCTGAGGCGGCGCGCCGAGGCCGAGCTGCGGGCCCGCGGCGTGCGCGGACGCGACGCCACGCCGTTCCTGCTGGCCGAGCTGGCGCGTCTCTCCGACGGGCGCACCGTGGACGTGAACGCGAGGCTCCTCGAGGAGAACGCCGCGCTGGCCGCCCAGGTCGCCGTCGCCTACCGGCGCCTCGCGTCCGCCGCCAGCCCGGTGGGAGGACGGGCTTGAGCGACGAGCGGCGCATCGACACCACCTCCGTCGGACGCCCCCAGGGGCTGGGCGACCTCCTCAGGTCGGCGCGGGAGAGCCGCGGGCTGTCGCTGGCCGACGTCGCCGAGCTCACCCACGTGCGCCAGGAGTACCTGCGCGCCCTCGAGGAGGGCCGCTACGGCGACCTCCCCGAGGACGTCTACGCCCGCAACTTCGTCAGGCTGTTCGCCCAGGCCGTGGGCGTCGAGGCCGAGCGCGCCCTCTCCGCGTACCAGTCGGAGCGCCGCCAGGCGGGCGGCCTCTCGACCCTCGAGATGCGCCTCGAGCAGGAGCGCCGCGGCGAGCGTCCCCCGCCGCCGCGCCGGCGCCGGCGCTCGGAGGCCGGCGACCGCCCCGGCCTCAGCCTGGGACCGTGGGTCCCGACGATCGTGCTCGTGGGGGCGCTCGTCGCCCTGGCCGTGTGGGGCTTCAACCGCCTCATGGCGCCGGGCCGGCCCGTCGGCGGCGCCCAGCTCGACCAGGCGCCTCCCGCCGCCTCCGACGCGCCCCCGGCCGAGGCGCCAGCCGCTCCCGCCGACGACGCCGGCCTGCCGGCGACCGTGCTCGTCAGCGTCGTGTCCGAGCCTCCCGGCGCCACCGTCAGCATCGACAGCTTCGTGCTGCCTGGCACGACGCCCATCCGCGACGTCCCCGTGACGGCGCGCGCCGGACGCGTCCTGCGCGTGAGCCTCGAGGGCTACCAGACGCTGGAGCAGCCCGTCGACCTCCTCGAGGACCAGACCCTCACGGTGACCCTCGTGCCCGAGGCCGCGCCGCCGGCGCCGGGCGCCGGCGCGCCGCAGGCGGGGCAGGTGGGGTCCGACCAGCTCGCCATCGAGGTGACGGCCCCGACGTGGCTCGAGGTCTACCGCGGCACGAGGCGCAACGAGGGCGAGCGGCTCGTCTACCGCACCGCCCAGCCGGGCGAGAGCTTCACCTTCGACCTGCCCGTCTACGTCCACGTCGGCAACGCTGCCGGCGTGCAGCTCACCCTCGGCGACACCGTGATCGGCGCGCTCGGCTCCTCTGGGGCCGTGGTGGGGCGCGCGTTCACCGGCGAGTGAGGGAGGCCCCCGACCGGTGAGGGGCGCCGTCACCGCGCAGCTCGCCCTGACGTCGCTGCGCCACCGCCCGCTGCGCACCGGCCTTACCGCCCTCGGCATCGCCATCGCGATCGCCTCCACCGTCGTGTTCATGTCGATCGGCGAGGGCCTGCGCAAGGCGTTCGCGGACCAGCTCGCGGGCCTGGGGCCCGACATCCAGGTCAGCTTCGGCGAGGTCGGCGACGACCTCTTCCCCACCGCGCCCGACCTGCCGGCGGAGTACGTCGAGCGGCTACGGGCCGACGCCGAGCGCTTCGGCATCAGGTCCGTGACGCCGGCGCTCCTCTACCTGCGCGGCGGCCTCTCCCCCAGCCAGTCCTTCGTCTTCGAGGGGCTGCCCACCGACGTGCCGCTGAACGAGGTCTTCACGGGGGCCTCGGTGGTGGAGGGGCGCCTCCTGACCCCTGAGGACGAGGAGGCTCTGGTGGCCGTCGTGGGGCGGTCCGTGGCGTCGCGGGCGCGGCTCGAGGTGGGCGACGAGCTGCGCCTCAACCCCGACGCGACGTTCGAGGTCGTGGGCGTCGTCTCGTCCGACGCCGGGCTGCTGGAGAACCTCGTGATCGTGCCCTTCGCCTCCCTGCGCGAGGCCATGGGCGTCGAGGACCGCGTGAGCACGATCATGGTCAAGCTCGAGGACCCGGCGCGCGCCGACAGGGTCGCCGAGGAGATCGAGGCCGCCTACCCCGACCTCGGCGCCCAGACGCAGGCCGGCGCGATGAGCGTCGTGCAGGACTCGCTGCGCATCTCCGACTTCGTGCGCCTCGGCATCAGCGCGATCGCCCTCGTGGTGGGCGCGATCGCCGTCGCGAACACGATGATGATGAGCGTCTTCGAGCGCACCCGCGAGTTCGGCGTCGTGCGGGCTGTGGGCGCGCGTCCCACGTTCCTGTTCTCCATCGTCGTGCTCGAGTCCGTCGTCCTGTCGCTGGTCGGCGCCGCCGTCGGCGTGGGACTCGGCACCCTGGCGACGCGGGTCGTGAACGCCATCGCGAACGACTACGTCGGCCTCTCCGTCGCCGCCGTCACGCCGCGGCTCGTCGCCTTCGCGGTGCTGGTCGCGGCCGCGACGGGGCTCCTCGCCGGGCTGCTCCCGGCCGGACGCGCCGCGCGCGTGCCCATCGCCGTCGCCGTCGCTCGCGAGTGAGGGCTCTCGCCGCGCCCGCGCGCGGCCGCGCCTGCCCCCGTAAGATGAGAGCCATGCCGCCGCGAACGACGCGGGCGCTCCTCGCGCTCGCGCTCGCCCTCCTCGGCGCCGCCGCCCAGGCCCAGAGCTACGAGTGGCGCGACGTCGTGCAGGTCGTCACCATCGAGCCGTCTGGCGACGTCATCGTCGACGACACGCGCACCCTGTGGACCGACGACGACTTCGGCGAGGCGTTCATCTGCTTGGAGCTGGAGGAGGGCCAGCGCGTGGACCTGCTGCCCGGCTCGGGGGCCGTGAGCAGCGGTCCGCCGGCGACGGCGTTCACGCAGCCGTGCTCGGCCGGGACGGAGCTCGTGGTGCGCAACCAGGAGCGGGTCAGCGAGAGGCGGGTGCGCTTCCACTACCGCCTCTCCGGCACCATGGAGTTCTTCAGCGACGTGGCGCAGTGGTACTGGAACCTGATCCAGCTCGATCACCCGCCGATCGTCGGCTACCGGCTCACCGTCGAGGCGCCGGGGCCGATGGAGGAGCCCTACGACGCCTTCGTCCACCGCTACGCCAACCCCGAGAGGCCGGTCGTCACGCTCTCGCCCGACCGCTCCGTCCTCACGGTGACGCTCGAGCGCATCCCCCCGGGCGCCGGCGTCGAGGTCGACTACCTCATGGACCCGGACCTGTTCGAGCCGCGCGGGCGCATGCCGGGCATGGAGCAGGCGCTGATCGAGGAGGCGGAGATCGCGGGCATAAGCGAGGGCCTGGCGGCCAGGGCCGCCCTCCGGCGCTCGGCCTGGTGGACGCTGCTGCCGGCGGCGATCGTCGCGTTCCTCCTCGTGGGCGTGGTCAGGGCGTACGTGAGGCACGGCCAGGAGCCCGACGTCGCGGTCATGCGCTACCCCTTCGAGCCGCCCAGCGACCTGCCGCCGGCGGCCGTGGTCGCGATGCTGACCCAGTCGTTCCAGCCGGGCCTCATGGGCAACGCCTTCATGGCCACGATCATGGACCTGGCCAGGCGGGGCTACGGCGAGTTCACGTCGCGGCGCGGGCGCTTCGAGATGCGCCTCGACCTGCAGCGCTCGACCGAGGGCCTGCAGCCGTTCGAGGCGGACGTGCTCCGCTACCTGAAGAACGCCGCGATGACCTACCGCCGCGGCGACCCCAGCCAGCTCGAGTTCCGCGAGATGCGCAGCTACTCGCAGCGCTACGCCTCGAGCTTCATGCAGCGCTGGGGCAAGTCGGTGCGCCAGTGGGTGGAGGCCAAGCGCGGCGGGCCGCTGGTGAACGCCGAGAGCCAACGCGTCGCCAACGCCTGGGCGGCGCGGGCCATCGGCGGCATGCTCGTGTGCATCGTCGTCGCGGCCGCGGCGGCCGGTCCCGGTCGCGTGGCGGGCATCGCGGGCGCCGTCGGCTCGCTGGCCCTGGCCGTCACGTCCGCCGTGGCGGTGCCGCGCTGGCGCCCGGAGATCGCCGCCGAGGTCGCGGCCTGGAAGGGCTTCAAGCGCACGCTCTCCGACTACACGCGCATGAAGGACGCCCCCGACGACTTCTTCAAGCTGTGGGACGTCTACTACGTCTACGCCGCCGCGCTGGGCGTCGCCGAGAAGTTCCTGAAGAACCTCGCGCGCGCCGCTCCGCTGCGGGGCATCGACGAGAGGACGGTCGCCAGCCGCGCCACGTGGATCGGCTCCACGTCCAGCCTGCACAGCCTCTCCGACGTCTCGCGCTCGGTGATGTCGCTGTCGCGTTCTCTGTCCGCGGCGTCGGCCACGGCGTCGTCGGGCGGGTCGTCCTCGGGCGGCGGCGGTGGTGGCGGCGGCGGGGGCAGCTCCGGGGGCCGCTGAGCCGCGTGCCCGCGGTACTATCGCCGGGTGCTGCGCGCCGAGAACCTCAGCAAGGTCTACCGCACCGGCGCCGCCGACGTGCACGCGCTCACGGGCGTCACGGCCGCCTTCCCGCCCTCGTGCCTGACGGTGATCCTCGGGCCGTCGGGCTCGGGCAAGTCGACGCTCCTCAACCTCCTGGCGGGGTTCGACACGCCCACCGCGGGCGCGGTGACCTTGGACGGCCAGGTCCTCGGTGAGCTCAGCGAGGGCGAGCGCGCCGACCTGCGCCTGCGGCGCTTCGGCTTCGTGTTCCAGTCCTTCAACCTCGTCAGCGTCCTCGACGCGGCGCAGAACGTCGCCCTCCCGATGGCGCTGGCCGGCGTCCCGCGCGCCGAGCGCACGCGGCGCGCGATGGCGCTGCTCGAGCGCTTCGGCGTCGCGCACCGGAGCGACCACCTCCCCCACCGGCTCTCCGGCGGCGAGCGTCAGCGCGTGGCCCTGGCGCGGGCGCTGGCGAACGACCCGGCGGTGGTGTTCGCCGACGAGCCCACCGGCAACCTCGACTCGCGCAGCGGCGAGGTCGTGATGCGCGCGCTGAAGGACGTGGCGGCCGAGGGACGCACGGTCGTGATCGTGACCCACGACAGGGAGCTCGCCGAGCTAGCCGACGCGCGCATCGAGCTGCGCGACGGGGTCGTGCGCGGCGTCAGCGGTCCCAAGGCCGCCGACGTGGCGCCCGACCTGGCGGCCGAGCCGCCCGCACCGCCCGCCGGCGTGGCGGGGAGCCCATGAGGCTGGGACCGCGGGCGGCGGGGTCGCTCGGCGCGCTGCTGGTGGCGCTGGCGGTGGCCGTGGGGGCGTTCGGCGCCCACACGCTGGAGGGACGCCTGCCCGCGGACAGGCTGAGCACCCTCGAGACGTCCGTGAGGTACCAGACCTACGGGGGCCTCGGCCTGTTGGCGATGGCGTTGGCGGCCCGGGTCGCCCGCGGCGGGACGGCGACGGCGGCGGGAGGGGCGGTCGGAGCGTCCGCGGGAGCCGAGAGGTCCGCGGCGCTGCTGGCCCTCGGCGTGCTCCTGTTCTGCGGCGCCCTCTACCTGCTCGCGGCCGGCGGCCCGAGACTCCTCGGCCTCGTCGCGCCGCTGGGCGGGGCCGCGATGATCGCCTCGTGGCTGTGGCTGGCGCTGTCGCTGTGGCGCGAGCCGGTCACGCCGTCGCCCTGACCTCGGCGGCCGGCGGCACCGTGCCGCTCGTGGCCACCTCGCGCAGCACGTCGTACGAGAGCTTCGGCACCCGGCGGAGCGTCCCCGGCTCGAGCCGCACGAGGCCGTAGCGCCTGGCGAACCCGTCGGTCCACTCGAGGTTGTCGACGAGCGTCCAGACGAGGAACGCGTCCACGTCGCAGCCCTCGGCGCGCGCCGCCAGCGCGGACCTGAGGTGCGAGAGGAGGAAGCGTGCCCGGCGCCAGTCGTCGACGCGTCCCGAGGGCTGCGGCTCGTCGCGGTACGCCGCGCCGCACTCGGTGACGGCGACGCGAGGGCCGCCGTACTCGACGCGCAGGCGGACCAGCACCTCGCGCAGGCCCTCCGAGTAGACCTCCCAGCCCATGGCCGTGGTCTCCGCGCCGGCCGGCGCCCCCGCCAGCGCCAGCCCGAAGGGGCTCTCGGGGTCGGCGCGCACGCGCAGCCGCGTGTAGTAGTTGACGCCCAGCACGTCAGGCGGGCGCGCGATCTCCGCCATGTCGCCGTCGCGCACGAGCGCCTCGACCAGGCCGTCCACCGGCTCGGGGTAGCCGCGGCCGAACAGCGGGTCGAGGAAGGCGCGGTTGAAGGCGGCGTCGGCCAGCGCGGCGGCCGCCTCGTGGTCCTCTCCCTCCTCCGCCGGCACGACCGGCTGGAGCATGACGATCGTGCCGACCTCGGCGCCGGGCAGCGCCTCGCGCAGACGCGCCGCGGCCAGGCCCGTGGCCAGGTTCTGGTGGTGCACGGCGCCGGCGAACGCCTCCAGGTCAGCGAGGCCGGGGGCGTGCCGGCCCGCCAGGTGCCCCAGCACGGCGTGGACGTTGGGCTCGTTGAGGACGAACACCCGCCGCGCGCGGCCGGCGAGGAGGTCGGCCACGGCCTCGGCGTAGTCGGCCAGGTAGTAGGCCGTGTCGCGGTTCCTCCAGCCGCCGCGCTCCTGCAGCGCCTGCGGCAGGTCCCAGTGGTAGAGGCACGCCCACGGCTCGAGCCCGCGCGCGAGGGCCTCGTCGAGCATCCGGTCGTAGACGGCCAGCCCCTCGCGCCGCGGACGGCCCTTCCCCGCGGGCATCAGCCGCGTCCAGCTCAGCGAGAAGCGGTAGGCCGTGACGCCGAGGCCGGCGGCGAGGTCGAGGTCCTCCTCCAGGCGCGCGAGGTGGTCGGTGGCCACGCCCCACTCCTCCGGCGGGAGGGACGAGCGGGCCAGGAAGCGGTCCCAGATCGACTCGCCCCGCCCCGACGACGCGCCCTCGGTCTGGAAGGCGGAAGTCGAGACGCCGAGGCGGAAGCCGTCCGGGACCTCGAGCTCAGCGTCTGTGTCCACGACACGACGTTAGCGCCGCGGCGCGAGCGGGGTACCATCGACCGCGTGACGCGAGCCAACGGGGAACCCGGGCGCGGCGCCGTCTACCTCGTGCTGGTCGGGGCGCTGGTCTCGGTCAGCTTCGCGGCGGTGTTCATCCGCCTCGCCGACGCGCCGGCGCCGGCCGTCGCCCTCTACCGGCTCGCCATCGCCACCGTCGTCCTGCTGCCCGCGACCCTGCGGGCCCGGGCGCGCACGCCTCTCCGCGGACGCGCCGCCTGGCTCACGGCGGCCTCCGGGCTGGCCCTGGCCATCCACTTCGCCACCTGGATCCAGTCGCTCTCTTACACGACGATCGCGGCCAGCGTCACCCTCGCCACCACCACCCCGCTGTGGACGGCCCTGCTCGGCTGGTTCGTCCTCGGCGCCGCGCCCACGCTCTCGGTGATGTTCGGCATGACGATCGCCGTGGCCGGCGCGGCGGTCATCGGCTTCGGCGACCTCGGCGGAGGCACGAACCCGGTCCTCGGCGACGCGCTGGCGCTCAGCGCCGCCGCCGCCGCGGCCGTCTACTTCCTCATCGGGCGCGAGGTCATGCGCGGCGGGGTGTCGCTGCCCGCCTACGTGGGCACCGTCTACGGCTGGGCGGCGCTGTGGCTGGCGCCGCTGCCGCTCCTCACCGGCACGCCCTACTGGGGCTACCCGCTCGAGTCGCTCGGCTGGATCGCGCTCCTCGCCCTGGTGCCGCAGGTGCTCGGCCACACGGGCCTGAACTACTCGGCCCGCCACCTCGGCGCCACGGTGACGGCCACCGCCGTCATCGCCGAGCCCATCGGCTCCGGCGTGCTGGCCGCGATCGTGTTCGGCGAGGTGCCGGGGTCGATCACGCTGCTCGGCGCCGTGCTGGTGCTCGTGGGCGTGATGCTCGTCGTGCGCTCCGGGGAGCCGCAGCCGCGCGGGGCGCGTCGGTCCCGTCCCGGGGACGGCCCGGTGGGAGCGGCACGAACGGAGACCTGACGGAATCCTCACATGGTGCAAAAGGTGCTTTCATCTGGTAGCATGGAGCACGTGAGCGTCACGCCGGTGGCCACGTACTTCGCTGCCCTGGACGCTCAGAACACCCATCTGACAGCCCCGACGCTAACGCGTGCGATCCGTGCGGCCATCCGCGCTGGCGGGCGGCCGCTCGAAGGGAGCGAGCCACGTTGAAAGACTCAGCGAAGACGTTCAAGAGCGGCGACCAGGTCGTCCTCCCGCCCTACGGCGTCGGCGTGGTGTCCGGCACCACCGACCGCGCCGTCGGGGGCACGGTCCAGAAGTACTACCAGGTCGAGTTCCCGAACGGAACGTCTCGCGCCTACGTCCCCGTCAACGCCCCGTTCGGCGCCGGCCTCCGGCCCGCGCTGACGCAGGAGGAGGTCCAGAGCGTCCTCGAGCGCCTGCAGAACGGCCGCATCACCCTGCCGAAGCAGTGGGCGGCGCGCCACCGCAAGGTCACCGACATCCTCACGAGCGGCGACCCCTACCAGATCGCCACCCTCGCCAGCGAGCTGCGCCGCTGGGACCTCGAGCGCGGCCTGCCCGACCTCGACCGCCAGGCCTACCGCCGCGCCATCCGGCTCCTCGCCGGCGAGATCAGCGCCGTGCTCGGCATCTCCGAGAGCGAGGCCCGCGCCCTCATGGGCGTGGGCGAGGAGGACGCGCTCAACTAGCGCGGCGGGGCGCCGAGGCGCCCCCCTTCACCGCAGCAGCGGCGCCGGGGCCCGTGAAGGGCCCCGGCGCTTCTCCTTGGCCTCTCGTCGCGGACGTGGACCGGGCGCGAGGGCGTCCTGCCCCGCCGTCCTCAGCCCTCGGGTCGCGTCTCCGCCTGCCCCGCCGCCGCCAGGTAACGGAGCGCGATCGCGTAGGCGGCGTAGTCGTCGAGCGGACGCCCCGGCGAGCGCATGCCGGGCGGGACGAGCCGCGCGAGGAGCCGAGGCGGGTTGTCGCGGTAGTAGAGCGCCTTGGCCTCCAGCGTCGTCCCCTCCTCCGGCACGACCACCGGGTCGTGACCGGCGCGGCGCAGCGCGGCGACGAGCGCCTCGCTGCCGGTGCCGTCGCCGACGAGCACGGTGGCGCCGGCCGGCAGCTCGAGCGACGCGGCCTCCTCGGGCGAGACCACCGCCTTCCGCAGCAGCTCGCCCGCGGCGCTGACGAACGCGACGCCGACGTTCCGCCCGGGGTCGAACGCGACCAGCACGGCACCGAGCCTAACGCGCGGCGCCGGCGTCCAGCCCGGCACGGCAGAGGGCGCGCCCGGTCGCGGGCGCGCCCTCCAGCTCTCGGCGGTCTACGGTCCGCGGCCTAGCCGCGCACCTCCGGCTGTTGCGCCGCGACCGGGGCGGCGGGCCGCTGAGCGGCCGGCGCCTCCTCGGCGGGGCGCTTCTCGGCCAGCTTCGCCAGCGTGCGCTCGTCGGCGACGCGGGTCTTGCGGATCGCGTCGAGGCCGGTGCCGGCGGGCACGAGGCGGCCGAGGATCACGTTCTCCTTGAGGCCGACGAGGTCGTCGACCTTGCCGGCCAGCGCGGCCTCGGTGAGCACGTGGGTCGTGTGCTGGAACGAGGCGGCCGACAGCCAGCTCTTCGTCGAGAGCGAGGCCTTCGTGATGCCGAGGAGCAGCGGCTTCCAGGTCGCGGGCGTCTTGCCCTCGGCCATGAGCTGCTGGTTGACCTCCTCGATGTCGAAGCGCTCGACGGTCTGCCCGGCCAGGTAGTCGCTGTCGCCGCCGTCGATGACCTCGACGTACTTCAGCATCTGGCGCACGACGATCTCGATGTGCTTGTCGTGCACGCTCACGCCCTGACCGCGGTAGACCTTCTGGATCTCGTCGACGAGGTAGGCGCGGACAGCGTCGGGACCGCGGGACTCGAGGAGGTCGTGCGGGTTGATGCTGCCGCGCGTGAGCGGGTCGCCCGCCTCGACGCGGTCGCCGTCCTTGACGACGAGGCGCATCGTGCGGTCGATCTTGTAGGTCTTGACGAACTCGCCGTCGTCGGAGGTGACTGTGACGCGGACGCGGTCGTCCTCCTCCTCGAGCGAGACGACGCCGTCGACCTCGGAGATCACGGCGCGGACCTTGGGCTTGCGCGCCTCGACCAGCTCGATCACGCGCGGGAGGCCCTGCGTGATGTCGGCGCCGGTCGCGATGCCGCCCGTGTGGAACGTGCGCATCGTGAGCTGCGTGCCCGGCTCGCCGATCGACTCGGCGGCGATCGTGCCCACGGCCTCGCCGAGGCTGACGTCGCGCATCAGCGACATGTCGAGCCCGTAGCAGGCGATGCACACGCCGGCGCGCGTCTGGCAGGTCAGCGGGCTGCGGACCGCCACGCTGCGCACGTCGGGGTCGTCCGCCATGCGCGCGGCGATGGCCCTGACGTCCTCCATGTAGAGGACCTCACCGGCCTCCTTCTTGAAGCCGCCGATCTCGAGGTCGAGCGCCAGGCGGCGTCCGTAGAGGCTCATCTCGAGGTGGCCGCGCGGGCGCGGGCGGCCCTCCGGCAGGTAGAGCGGGACCTCGATGAACTCGGCGCTGCCGCAGTCCTCCTCGCGCACGACGATCTCGTGGGCGACGTCGACGAGCTTCCTCGTGAGGTAGCCCGAGTCGGCCGTGCGGAGGGCCGTGTCGGCGCCGCCCTTGCGGGCGCCGTGCGTCGAGATGAAGTACTCGAGGACGTCGAGGCCCTCGCGGAAGTTCGCGCGGATGGGCAGCTCGATCGTCTCGCCCGACGGGTTCGCCATCAGGCCGCGCATGCCCGCGAGCTGGCGGATCTGCTGCGGGTTGCCGCGGGCGCCCGACTGGGCCATCACGAAGAGCGGGTTGAACGGCATGTTCTTCGAGAAGTTCTCGAACACGGCGTCCTTCACCTGCTCGGTCGTGTCGTTCCACAGGCGGATGACCTGGCTGAAGCGCTCGCGCTCGGTCATGAAGCCGCGCTCGGCGGCCTCCTGGATGCGGTTGAGCTTCTGCTGGGCCTCGGCGATGAGGTCCCTCTTCTTCTCGGGGATCGCCACGTCGTCGATGCCGATGGTGATGCCCGAGGTCGTGGAGAGCTCGAAGCCGTACTGCTTGAGGCCGTCGAGGAGGGCGGCGGTGCGCTCGATGCCGAGGCGCTTGAAGCTCTCTACGACGAGGTCGCGGAGCGCGCCCCTCTCGTAGACGGTGTCGTAGCGGATCAGGTCGGCCGGGACCTCGCCGCCGGCGGCGAGGGTCTCGCGGACGATGCGGCCGAACATCGCGCGTCCGGGGCTCGTCTCGACGAGCTCCCCGTCGATCTTGATGGTGACGGGGTCCTGCATGTCGATGAAGCCCTCCTGCACCGCCATCAGCGCCTCGTCGACGCTGCCGAAGCGGTACTTCAGGCGACCGACGCTCGTCTCCCGGCCCGCCACCTTGATCGGCGAGTTCAGGTCGACCTCGCCCGCGTCGTACGCCGCGAGGGCGTCCTCGGCGCTGTCGTACTCGTTGCCGGCGCCCTTCCGGCCCGTGTGGAGCTGGGTGAGCACGTAGAGGCCGAGGACGATGTCGCGCGTGGCGTTCACGTTCGGCCCGCCGTGCGCCGGCGAGAGCAGGTTGTGGCTGGCCAGCATCTGCAGCCTGGCCTCGGCCTGGGCGTACACGGACAGCGGCACGTGGATCGCCATCTGGTCGCCGTCGAAGTCGGCGTTGAACGCCTCGCAGACCAGCGGGTGGAGCTGGATGGCCTGGCCCTCGACGAGGACCGGCTCGAACGCCTGGATGCCGAGGCGGTGGAGCGTCGGCGCGCGGTTGAGGAGGACGACCTTGTCGGCGATGACCTCCTCGAGCGCGTCCCACACCTCGTCCTGGACGTCGCGGTAGCGCTCGAGCTTCTTGCGCGCGCTCTTGATGTTGTTGGCCAGCCCGCGCTCCTCGAGCTTCTTGAAGAGGAACGGCTTGAACAGCTCGAGGGCCATGCGCTTGGGCACGCCGCACTGGTGCAGCTTGAGCTGCGGGCCGACGACGATCACCGAGCGGCCCGAGTAGTCGACGCGCTTGCCGAGCAGGTTCTGGCGGAAGCGGCCCTGCTTGCCGCCCAGCAGGTCGGTGAGCGAGCGGTACGGACGGTCGGAGCCGGGGTGCAGGACCGGCGCGCCGCGGCGGCCGTTGTCGATGAGGGCGTCGACGGCCTCCTGCAGCATGCGCTTCTCGTTGCGCACGATCATCTCGGGCGCGCCCTGCTGCATCAGCTTCTTGAGGCGGTTGTTCCTGTTGATCAGGCGGCGGTAGAGGTCGTTGAGGTCGGAGGTCGCGAAGCGCCCGCCCTCGACCTGCACCATCGGCCGCAGGCTCGGCGGCATCACCGGCACGGCCTCGAGGATCATCCACGCCGGGTCGTTGCCGGAGCGGCGGAACGCCCTGACGATCTCGAGGCGCTTGCGGGCCTTGGCGCGCTTGTGCCGCGAGGGCGAGTTCATCTCCTCGACGAGCTCGGCCTCGAGCTGCTGCAGGTCGAGGGTCTCGAGGAGCTCCTTGATCGCCTCGGCGCCCATCTTGGCCTCGAAGTCGTAGCTCTCGATGACGCGGACCTGGCGCCTGACGAGGTCGATCTCGACGCGTCCCTCGATCTCGCTCCTGACCCTCCCGTCGTCGGCCAGCTCGTCGCCCACCTTCACGCGGTCGCCGTTCACGACGATCGGCTCGTCCTCGTAGGGGTAGACGCGGGCGCGCGAGACGATGATGCTCGCCGGGTGCGACAGCCTGACGGTGCCGGCGGCGGCCGCGACGATCTCCTGGGCGGCGTCGATGGCGCCGACGACCTTCTCGCCCGGCTGCACCTCGGCGCCGTCGCCCACCAGCACGTGCATGGTGGGGTTCATCTCGTGCTGCTCGCTGCGCTCCCACTCGACCTTGAGCGTGACCGTGACGCTCGTGCCCTTGGCCTTGCTGGCGCGCAGCTCGGCGGTGGCGCCGGTGGGCAGGGAGAGGGTCGTGCCGGCCTTCGCCGTGGCCAGCTCGTCGCCCTCCTCGACGAACTCGCCGCCGGTGACCGAGGGCTCCATGCCGGCCGGCAGCAGGTAGCTGACGAGGACCTCCTCGGTGTCGACGTCGCGGACGACGACGATGCCGCCGTCGCTGCCGATGGGCAGCAGCTCGACCACGCCCTCGTTCTCGGACGTGACGACGACGTCCTCGGAGAGCTCGGCGATGGGCTGGCCGCCCTTGTAGCCGTCCTCCTCCTCGATGAAGTCCTTCTTCGGGATGATCAGCCTGGCGTCGCGCGACTCGCGGTAGTCGAGCCTGATGCGCCGCGGGAAGCGGTACTGCGCGATGCCGGCGATCTTCGACTTCACGCCCTTGGCGAGCTGCTGGCCGGCCTCGACCCACTCGCCGTCGGCCACGACGGCGTCCTCGCCGCCGGGGATCGTGTAGGTCTCCTGCAGGCCGTAGCGGAGCTGGCGGTGCTCGTCGTCGGAGAGCAGGTCGCCGCGCTTGAGCGGCCTGTCGCCCAGCTTCGCGTCCTGCGGGTCGGTGACGATGTACTTGGCGAAGTAGAGGACCTGCTCGAGCTGCGAGGTCGAGAGGTTCAGGAGCGCCCCGACCTTGTTGGGGATGTCCTTGACGTACCAGATGTGCGCGCAAGGGGTCGCCAGCTCGATGTGGCCCATGCGGTAGCGGCGCACCGTGGAGCGGGTGACCTCGACGCCGCAGCGCTCGCAGGTCTTGCCGGCGAAGCGCTGGCCGCGGTACTTGCCGCAGGCGCACTCCCAGTCCTTCTCCGGACCGAAGATCTTCTCGTCGAAGAGGCCGTCCCGCTCCGGCTTGAGGGTGCGGTAGTTGATCGTCTCCGGCTTCGTGATCTCGCCGTAGCTCCAGCGCCGGATCGTGTCGGGCGACGCGATGCCGATCTGGACGCGGGCGAACTCGCGCTGCGGCTCGCGCGCGCGGGCGGCGTCACGGAACGCGTTGTTGAGGCGAGTGTCGCTCACCAGTGCCTCCCAGTCTCGTCGAAGATGTTCACGGGCTTGTCCTCGTCGTCGAGGACCTTGACGTCGAGCGCCAGCGAGTGGAGCTCCTTGACGAGGACCTTGAACGACTCGGGGATCGTGGGCTCGAGCACGTCGTTGCCCTTGACTATGGCCTCGTAGGCCGCGTTCCTACCGTCGATGTCGTCCGACTTGATCGTGAGCATCTCCTGGAGCGTGTAGGCCGCGCCGTGCGCCTTGAGCGCCCACACCTCCATCTCGCCCAGCCGCTGACCGCCGAACTGCGCCTTGCCGCCCAGCGGCTGCTGGGTGATGAGGCTGTACGGCCCGGTGGACCGGGCGTGCATCTTGTCCTCGACCATGTGGTAGAGCTTCATGATGTACATGATCCCGACGACGATCGGCGCGTCGATCGCGTCGCCCGTGCGCCCGTCGTAGAGCACGGCCTTGCCGGTGCGGGCCAGCGCCTTGTAGGCGGACTCGGGGTCGAGGCCCTCCGGCAGCACGCCCAGCTTGGCGGCGCGCTTGTAGACCTGCAGCTCGCGCCTGTCCCAGCCGAAGTCGTGCTGCTTGTACTCCTCGAGGTCCTTCATCGCGGCCTGCTCGAGGAGGTCCTTGATCGTCTCCTCGTTGGCGCCGTCGAACACCGGCGTCACGTAGTTCACGCCGAGCTTCAGCGCCGCCATGCCGAGGTGCGTCTCGAGGATCTGGCCGAGGTTCATGCGCGAGGGCACGCCGAGCGGGTTGAAGACGAGGTCGACGGGCGTGCCGTCCTCGAGGTACGGCATGTCCTCGGGCGGGAGGATCTTCGCGACGACGCCCTTGTTCCCGTGGCGGTTCGCCAGCTTGTCGCCCTCGATCAGGCGACGCTTCTGCGCCACGTAGACGCGGACCATCTCCTGGACGCCGGGGCGCAGCTCGACGCCGGGGTCGCCGCGGCGGAAGCGCACCGTGCGCAGCACGATGCCGCCGTCACCCGGCGGGACCTTGAGCGAGGTGTCCTTGACCTCCTTGGCCTTCTCGCCGAAGATCGAGCGCAGCAGGCGCTCCTCGGGCGTGGGGTCCTTCTCGCCCTTGAAGCTGGTGTGGCCGACGAGGATGTCGCCGGGACGCACCTCGGCGCCGATGCGCACGACGCCGTCCTCGTCGAGGTCGCGCAGCGCGGCCTCGGAGAGCCCGGGGATGTCGCGCGTGATCTTCTCGGGCCCCAGCTTGGTGTCGCGCGCCTCCTTCTCGAACTTCTCGATGTGGACGCTCGTGAAGATGTCGCGCCTGACCAGGCTCTCGGAGAGGACGATGGCGTCCTCGAAGTTGTAGCCGTCGAACGGCATCAGCGCGATGAGCACGTTCTGGCCCAGCGCCAGGCGGCCGTTCTGCGAGGCGGGCCCGTCGGCGATGACGTCGCCCTTCTTCACCTTCTGGCCCAGGCCGACGATCGGCTGCTGGTTGAGGTTCGTGTTCTGGTTCGAGCGCTGGAACCGCGTGAGCAGGTACTCGGTGGCGACGCCCTTGGCGTTCTCGATGACGATGCGGTTGGCGTCGACGTAGGTGACGACGCCGTCGTCGGTCGCCAGCACCACGGTGCCGGAGTCGCGCGAGACGCGCTCCTCGACGCCCGTGCCCACGAACGGCGACTCGGCCTTGATGAGCGGCACCGCCTGCGACTGCATGTTCGAGCCCATCAACGCGCGGTTCGCGTCGTCGTGCTCGAGGAACGGGATCAGGGAGGTGGGCACCGAGATGACCTGCTTCGGCGAGACGTCCATCAGGTCGACCTCGTCGGCCGAGACGAAGAACGGGTCGCCGAGGCGGCGCGCGACGATCGTGTCGACGGCGAACGTGCCGTCGTCGTTCAGAGGCGTGTTCGCCTGCGCGATCGTGTGCTTGTCCTCCTCGTGGGCGGTGATGTAGACGACCTCGTCGGTCACGCGCCCGTCCGTGACCACGCGGTAGGGCGCCTCGATGAAGCCGAGGTCGTTCACGCGCGCGTAGGACGCGAGCGAGGTGATGAGGCCGATGTTCGCGCCCTCGGGCGTCTCGATCGGGCAGATGCGCCCGTAGTGCGTGCGGTGCACGTCGCGCACGTCGAAGCCGGCGCGCTCGCGGGTCAGGCCGCCGGGGCCGAGCGCCGAGATGCGCCGCTTGTGCCTGAGCTCGGAGAGCGGGTTGACCTGGTCCTTGAACTGCGAGAGCTGGCTGCGGCCGAAGAACTCGCGCAGCGCCGCGACGATGGGGCGGCTGTTCACGAGCTTCTGCGGCGTGGCGGCGTCGGGGTTGCCGAGCAGCATGCGCTCGCGCACGCCGCGCGCCATGCGGCCCAGGCCGACGCGGATCTGGTCGGCGACGAGCTCGCCGACGGTCCTGATGCGCCGGTTGCCCAGGTGGTCGATGTCGTCCTCCTGGTAGCCCTCCCTGCCGGCCTGCAGGTTCACGAGGTACTGCAGCGTGGGCACCAGGCCGTAGTCGACGAAGCGCCCGTCCTCGTAGCCGAGCAGCGTGTTCGCGCGGTACGAGAGGCCGAGCTTGTCGTTCATCTTGTAGCGCCCGGCGTCGCCCAGGTCGTAGCGGCGCGGGTCGGCCAGCAGGCCGAAGAGGTACTGCGTGGCCTTGTCGACCTTGGGCGGGTCGCCGGGCCGGAGCACCGTGAACAGGCGCAGCAGCGCCTCGTCCGGCGTGATGCCGGCGGCGCCGTCCTGCTCGAACGTGACGTCGACGAGGGACTCGTTGCCGGCGAAGAGCTCGCGGATCTGGGTGTCGCCGTAGCCGAGCACGCGCAGCAGCAGGGTGAAGGGGAACTTGCGCTTGTTCACCTTCATCCACAGCACGCCCTGGTTGTCGAACTCCACCTCGATCCAGGGGCCGCGCTTCGGCATCGGGATGATGCTGGCCGTGTAGCGCTTCTCGCCGTCGGGCTGGACCTGCCCCGTGAAGTAGACGCCTGGCGAGCGGTGGATCTGCGAGACGATCACGCGGTCGGCGCCGTTGATGATGAAGCTGCCGTCCTCGGTCATGAGGGGCAGGTCGCCGAGGAAGACCTCGTCCTCCTTGATCAGGCCCGTGTCCTTGTGGACGAGCTGCAGCTTGGCGAAGAGGCCGGCGTGGTAGGTGAGGTCCTTCTCGCGGCACTCGTCGGGGTCGTACTCAGGCGGCTGGAGGCGGTACTCGAGGAAGTCGAGGACGAGGTCGGTCTGGCGGCCGCGTTCCGTCTCGTCGATCGGGAAGACCTCCTTGAACGCGGCCTGGAGCCCGATGTTCTCGCGCTCCGCCGGCGACTTGTCGAGCTGCAGGAGGCTCTCGTACGACTTAATCTGGATGTTCGTCAGGTTCGGGAGGTCGATGACCTCCTTGATCCTGCCGAAGTTCACGATCTCGCGCATCCTCATCCCTCCGCCTGGCTGGGGGTACCTGTGAAGCCGGGAACGGGCCGTCCGCTCGGCGAACGGCGGGCGACGGCGGCCGCGGGGGGCGTCGCGCCCGCTCCGGCCCCGCCCGCCGTGTGGTAGCTGTATGGTGCCGGCGCGTGTGGCCCCACCCGGACGAGGGTCACGCCGGCCATGCGCCTGGCCCGCGGGCCGGCGCCGTGAGTTGGGATAGAAGAGAACCGGGTCAAGATAGCGTTCTCGATGCTAGCAAGCCGGGAGGCGCAGCCGGGTAGCCTGGCTGGCGTACCCGGCCGCGCGCTCTGGACACGGCTGGCGAGGTTGTGTCTCTTGGTCACCGACCTCCCGGGTGCATCCGGTACGCGTGAGCCGGCGCGGGGTAGACCCCGCGCGGGTGGCTCGCGCTTACTTGACCTCGACGGTGGCGCCCGCGGCCTCGAGCTTCGCCTTGATGTCGTTCGCCTCGTCCTTCGAGACGTTCTCCACCACGACGCCGCCGGCCTCGACCAGGTCCTTGGCCTCCTTGAGGCCGAGGTTGGTGATGGCGCGCACCTCCTTGATGACCTGGAGCTTCTTGTCGCCCGCGCTCGTGATCGAGACGGTGAACTCGGTCTGCTCCTCGGCGGCGGCCGGGGCCTCGCCGCCGGCGGCCGGGACGGCCATCATGGCGCCCATGGGCATGGCGGCCGCGGCCTCCACGCCCCACTTCTCCTTCAGCCCGTCGACGAGGTCGACGAGCTCCATCACGGTGAGTCCGCTGAGCTGTTCGATCAGCGCTTCCCTGTCGAATGCCATCTCAAGCCTCCTGAGCTTGCTTCTGCTTGTCCGCGTAGTTGTCGATGACGGTCACCAGCTTCTGCGGCGGCGCGGCGAGGACGCCGACGAGCTGCTGCAGCGGGGCGAGCAGCGTGCCGAGCAGCTGGCTCTGCACCTGGGCCTTGGTGGGCAGCCTCGCGACGCGCTCGAGCGCGTCGGGTCCGAGGGCCGTGCCCTCGAGCCTGCCCCCCTTCGACACCGGGAGCTCCTTCGGGTGGTTCTTGGCGAAGTCCCTGATGGCCTTCACCGGCGCCGCCACGTCCTCGCCCACGAGGACGAGTGCGGTCGGCCCGGTGAGGACCTCCTCGAACCCCTCGACGCCCTGCTCCTTGAGCACGACGTTGATGAGGGTGTTCTTGGCGACTAGGACCCTGCCGCCGGCCTGCCGCACCTGGTTGCGCAGCTGGCCGAACTCACCCGCGGAGAGCCCCTGGTAGTCCACCAGGAAGAACGTCGCGGCGCCGCCGAGCTGCTCGCGCAGCATCTGGACGGCCGCTTGGTTCCTGGGGTTCGCCATGGTCACCTCTCTCCAGGTCTTCTAGGTCGCTTCGCCCGCTCTTCGCGGGACTGGCCGCGAGACGCAGTCGCGAGGGCTCGTCGCCCCCAGTGAACGTCTCGGCAGGATCTTTAAGCCTGGCAGGCCCCTGCTGTCTCCAACGCCAGAGGTGCTAGCTCGCGCTGCGCACCGGGATGCTTGGGTCAGGCCTCCACTCGGGGAGCGGCCAGGGCGACCCTGACGCTCGGGCCCATGGTCGTGGTGAGGTAGATCGTCCTCAGGTACTGGCCCTTCGCCGTCTCGGGCTTGGCCGCCTCCACCGCGTGCTTGAGCGCCTCGAGGTTCTCCGCGAGCTGCTCGGCGGCGAAGCTGGCCTTGCCGATGGGCGCGTGGACGACGCCGGTCTTGTCGCTGCGGAACTCGATCTGGCCGGCCTTGAGGGCGCGGACGATGGCGCCGATGTCGGTGCCGACGGTGCCGGCCTTCGGGTTCGGCAGCAGGCCGCGGGGTCCGAGCACGCGCCCGAGCTTCGAGCCCACCTGGGCCATCATGTCGGGCGTCGCCACGACGGCGTCGAACTCCATCCAGCCGCCGAGGATGCGCTCGATCACGTCGGTCCCGCCGACGAAGTCGGCGCCGGCGGCCTCGGCGGCGGCCACGCCCTCACCCTGGGTGATGGCGAGCACGCGCACCGTGCGGCCGGTGCCGTGGGGCAGCGCGACCGTGCCGCGGACGTTCTGGTCGGACTTGCGCGGGTCGATGCCGAGGCGGAAGTGCGCCTCGACGGTCTCGTCGAACTTCGCGGTGGCCAGCTGCTTGACGAGCTGCGCCGCCTCGGCCGGGCTGTAGACCTTGTCCTTCTCTACGAGCTCCGTGAGCTTGCGGTAGCGCTTGCCGTGCCTAGGCATCGGGGGCCCCCTCGACGGTCACGCCCATCGAGCGCGCCGTGCCGGCGATGATGCGGGCGGCGGCGACCTCGTCGTTGGCGTTGAGGTCGGCCATCTTCTGGCGGCCCAGCTCGAGGCACTGGTCCCAGGTGAGGCGGCCGACGGGGCTCTTGTTCGGGGCGCCGGAGCCCTTGTCGATGCCCGCGGCCTTCTTGATCAGATAGCTCGCCGGCGGCGTCTTCGTGACGAACGTGAAGGAGCGGTCGGCGTAGATCGTGATCTCCACCGGCACGATCGCCCCGGCCTGCGAGGCCGTGGCGGCGTTGTACTCCTTCACGAACTGCATGATGTTGGCGCCGTGCTGGCCGAGCGCCGGGCCCACGGGGGGCGCCGGCGTCGCGCCTCCAGCCGGGAGCTGGAGCTTGACGACGCCAACTACCTTCTTAGCCATCCCTGCCTCCTAAGCTCCCCCGTGGCTCGGCGGGCCATGGGGTCTGAGCGCTTGCCGTCCCTGAGCGCCCCACGCGTCCTCGCCCCGCCGGCGGCGGGGCCGCTGCGGACCCGTTTCAGGCGCGAACGACCTGTGAGAAGTCGAGCTCGACGGGGGTCTCGCGCCCGAAGATGGACACGAGGACCTTGAGCTTGCCGCGCTCGGGGTTGACCTCCGACACGACGCCGGTGAAGTCGGCGAACGGGCCGCCCGTCACCTGCACCATGTCGCCGACGTTGAAGGACACGCGGACCTTGGGCGCCTCGCGGGAACCTGTGACGCCCTGGCTCTCCAGCATCCGCGCCTCCTCCTCCGGCGTGAGGGGCACGGCCCTGGTGGCGGTGCCGACGAAGCCGGTGACGCCCGGCGTGTACCGCACGACCTCCCAGGCCTCGTTGGGCTCGTCAGGGTTGTCGCCGAGGTCCATCTGGACGAAGATGTAGCCGGGGAAGAGCTTGTGCTCCGTCTCTTCCTTCCGGCCCCCGCCCATGTGTTCCACCGTCTTCTCCTTGGGGACGACGACCTGGTAGATCCGGTCGGCCATGCCGAGCGCCCGGGCCCGGTTCAGGATGTTCTCCTTGGCCTTCTCCTCGTGCCCCACGTAGGTGTGTACGGCGTACCACTCGATGCTCATGGTCTTCCCTCGGTCAACATGCGCTCCGGGGGCCGCCCGCGCGGCCCGTGCCCAATCAGATGATGAGCTTGATCAGGTTGCCCAGCGTGACGTCGGCTACCAACAGGAAGATCGAGGTGATGATCACGAACAGCAGGGTGGCCTGCGTGGACTGCACGACCTCCTTGCGGGTCGGCCAGGTCACCCGCCCGAGCTCGGCGCGCGAGTTGCGTAGGTACTGCGCCAGCCCCTTGAACACCGCTCAGACCTTGACCTCTCGGTGGGTCGTGTGCTTGCGGTCCCACGGGCAGTACTTGCGCAGCTCGAGCTTGCCCTGCGTGTTGCGCCGGTTCTTGTGCGTCGCGTAGTTGCGGCGCTTGCACTCGGTGCACTCGAGCAGCAGTTTGATCCTGACGTCACTGGCCACTGTGGCCTCCCAATCGTAGGAGCCTAACAGGCGCAGGCCCCGCCTGTGAAGGGGCAGGCTACGGCCGCCGGGCCCGGAGGCGGACGCGGCGGCCGCGGCCGAGCCGGGGCTTACTTGGTGATCTTGGTGACCACGCCGGCCCCCACCGTGCGGCCACCCTCACGGATCGCGAACCTAAGCCCCTCCTCCATCGCGATCGGCTTGATCAACTCCACCGACAACTCCACGTTATCCCCCGGCATCACCATCTCCACCCCAGACGGCAAGCTCACCACCCCCGTCACATCGGTCGTGCGGAAGTAGAACTGCGGACGATAACCGGAGAAGAACGCGCTATGACGCCCCCCCTCCTCCTTCTTCAACACGTACACGCTGCCCAAGAACCCCGTATGCGGCGTGATCGACCCCGGCTTCGCCAACACCTGACCACGCTCCACATCATCACGACCAACCCCCCTGAGCAGCACCCCCACGTTGTCACCGGCCATGCCCTGATCCAACGTCTTACGGTGCATCTCCACCCCCGTCACCACCGACCTACTGGTCTCGGCCAGACCGACGATCTCCACCTCATCCCCCACCCGCACCACACCACGCTCCACACGACCCGTCGCCACCGTCCCCCGACCCGTGATCGTGAACACATCCTCCACCGGCATCAAGAACGGCTTCTCCACATCCCTAACCGGCGTCGGCACATAAGAATCCACCGCATCCAACAGCTCCCAGATCCTGTCCACCCACGCATCCTCACCCCGCTGCGTGCCCGGGTTCGCCGTCAACGCCTCCAACGCCTTCAACGCCGAACCCCGCACCACCGGGACCTCATCACCCGGGAACTCATAAGACGACAGGAGCTCACGCACCTCCATCTCCACCAACTCCAAGAGCTCCTCATCATCCACCATGTCCACCTTGTTCAAGAACACCACGATGAACGGCACCCCCACCTGCCGCGCCAACAAGATGTGCTCACGCGTCTGCGGCATCGGCCCATCCGCCGCCGACACCACCAGGATCGCCCCATCCATCTGCGCCGCCCCCGTGATCATGTTCTTCACGTAATCCGCATGACCAGGACAATCCACATGCGAATAATGCCGCGCCGCCGTCTGATACTCCACATGCGACGTGTTGATCGTGATCCCCCGCGCCCGCTCCTCCGGCGCCTTATCGATCTGATCATAAGACTGCGTCACCACACTCGGATCAGCCGCCGCCGCCGCGAACGTGATCGCCGCCGTCAACGTCGTCTTCCCATGATCAACATGACCGATCGTCCCCACGTTCACATGCGGCTTCGTACGCTCGAAAACACCCTTAGCCAT